>WRAA01000080.1 GCA_009780445.1 Defluviitaleaceae bacterium | reverse complement strand
GGGTTCAGAACGTCGTGAGACAGTTCGGTCCCTATCCGTCGTGGGCGCAGGAAATTTGAGAGGAGCTGTCCTTAGTACGAGAGGACCGGGATGGACGAACCTCTGGTGTATTTGTTGGCGACCTACGCCACAGCAAAGTAGCCATGTTCGGAACGGATAAACGCTGAAGGCATCTAAGCGTGAAGCCGCCCTCAAGACTAGATTTCCCACTTCTTAGAAGGTAAGGCCCCTTGTAGACCACAAGGTAGATAGGCGAGAGGTGTAAGCATGGCGACATGTTCAGCTGACTCGTACTAATAGGCCGAGGGCTTGACCTCTTCTTGCACAAGCTCTGCCCCGGGTACTGAATTGTACCGCAGGCACCGAATTGTGCAATATGTACATTGACGTTTCATCCTTGACCTGTTACAATGTTCTGTGTTTAGTTTTGAAGGTGTGTTGTACTTCTGTCTCAACAACATCAACACACCAATACCAACACAACAGCACCAACACAACAGCACCAACACAACAGCACCAACACAACAATACCTAATCTTCAATACACTTTCTGGTGATGATGCGTCCGGGGGTAACATCCGTTCCCTTTCCGAACACGTTGATTAAGACCCGGACGGTCGATGGTACTTGGCGGGTAACTGCCCGGGAGAGTAGATGGTTGCCAGATCTTGTATTGTTTAATCGGGGTGTGCCGATGTGGCTCAATTGGCAGAGCAGCTGACTTGTAATCAGCAGGTTAACGGTTCGAGTCCGTTCATCGGCTTTTTCTTACGGAGGGGTTCCCGAGTGGCCAAAGGGGGCAGACTGTAAATCTGTTATCAGCGATTTCGAAGGTTCGAATCCTTCTCCCTCCAGATTGCCTTCCGTGAAGTGCGTGAAAAAAGAGCGGCGAGTGTCGCTCTCTTTTTGTTGTGCAAGAAGCCTATTGTGAAAGAGTATAATACATTTGCCGCTAATGGGTATGCTATGTATAGCATGACATGGGAGGGCGATATTGTTGAACATTAACTGCACGGAAAAATGTGCGTACCAACACGATGGCAAGTGCGGGCTTAACAGCTTGTCGAACCTGCAGGCTCCGGACGGCACGGTGGCCGCTCCGGCGTGGAACAGCTGTCCATATTATAGATCGTAAACAAGAGGGGCTGCTGTACAGCCCCTTTGTTGTAACTTCGGCGAATAAAGTGTTTGCAAAGACGCGCAGATCTGTTATAATCCTTGATATAGCAATGTTGTGCAGAGGATAAAACATGCTAAGGTTGGCATACAATATATTAGGAGGCTGTTATGGCGAAAAATCAGAATTGGAGCGACAAGGGAAAGGTGCAGATATCCACGGATGTTGTGGCGACTATCTCGGCTACGGCGGCGCTGGAGATCGAGGGCGTGTACTCCATGGCATCGTATGCAGGCGGTATGACGGTGTTTGTGCGCAAGAACATGACCAAGGGAGTAAAGGCGACGATATCCGGCAGTGATGTCGTGTTGGACCTTAACATAGTGGTGCGCTTCGGCTACCGAATCCTGGAGGTTTCCGAGAGGGTGCAGAGCAGTGTGAAGAACGCGGTGCAGACCATGACCGGCCTTACCGTGCGCTCTGTGAATGTGGTGGTGTCCAGCGTATACCTGGAGAAGGAGCAACCCAAGACGCGCAAGGATAAGCGCGAGCAACCGCCCACCACGATACAGCCGGGGCAGGAAGCCGACACGAACGAGAAGCAGGAACAGGAATGAGCAGGCGAGCCTCACGCAGACACAGCTTCATAGTCACCTATCAATTGCAGTTCTACGCACAGCCGGAGATTGCACAGGTGCTGGAGCTGTATGCGCAAGCCTTCGCGGACAGCGATGGCAAGGCCGGTTTTTCCGCGGCCGACAACGGATTCATACAAGAACAGGTTTACGGAATACAGGAACGGCTGGAGCATCTGGACGGCATTATCCGGCAGTATATAACCGCGGGCTGGAGCATGGCGCGTATCGCGAAGGTGGACTTGGCCATACTGCGCCTTGCGGTGTACGAGCTTGCCTACATGCCGGACATCCCCACGCGTGTGTGCATTAACGAAGCGGTGGAGCTTGCAAAGACCTATGGCGACGACGACGCGCCCGCGTTTGTAAACGGCCTGCTGGCAAGCGCCCAGCGAAAGATACGCCCGGAGAAAGCCCCGGAGGAAGCTAACGCACAATGAAGATATACTCTATCGGCCAAATTACGCGCTACATAAAGGCTGTGCTGGAAGAAGATGTTATCCTGACGGACATATGCCTGGAGGGGGAACTCTCGAACGTAAAGCAGCACAGCTCCGGGCATCTCTACTTTACGCTAAAGGACGACGCGGCCGCCATCAGCTGCATCATGTTCCGCAACCACGCGTCTGTCTGCGCTTTTACGCCGGCGGACGGCGTGAAGGTCGTGGCGTTTGGCCGCGTGTCGGTGTTTGAGAGGGCCGGGAGCTACCAGCTGTATGTGACGATGCTTCGGCCAAGCGGCATTGGCGAGCTGTACCTGGCCTATGAACAGCTGAAGGCCGGCCTTGCCCGGCTGGGATACTTCGACGCACAGCGCAAGCGCGCCCTGCCCGCCTTCCCCGGCGTGGTGGGGTTGGTGACAAGCCCGGACGGCGCGGCTGTCGCCGATATGCTAAGCGTGCTTAGGCGGCGTATGCCGGGCGTGAAAATATTGATCGCGCCGGTGAAGGTGCAGGGCGAGGGCGCGGCTCTGTCGATCGCCGCCGGTTTAGAGCTCTTGGAGCGTCAGGGCGAGGCCGAGGTCATAATCGTGGGGCGCGGCGGCGGCTCGTTCGAGGATCTGTGGGCGTTTAACGAAGAGGCCGTGGCGCGGGCGGTGTACGAATGTGCCGTACCCGTTGTGTCGGCCGTGGGGCATGAAACCGACTTCACGATATGCGACCTTGTGGCGGATCTGCGCGCGCCGACACCTTCGGCGGCGGCGGAGCTTGTCGTGCGGGATGCCCGCGGCGTGCTGGAGACCGTTTGCGCGGATGTCGCCCAAATGTCGGACGCGCTGGCGCAGAAGCTGAACGTTCTGCAAGGCCGCCTGGCCGCTCTGGCCAACGCGCGGGTTCTGCGCCACCCCATGGAGCGCATCTACAACAGCGAGATGCACGCGGAGACCCTTCTCAAGCGTATGGGCGCGGAAGCCGCGCGGCGTGTGGCCTCCCTGCGCGGCGGTCTGGAACACAACACGGCGCTGCTGGAGAGCCTTTCGCCGCTGAACACGGTGCGGCGCGGTTATGCCATTGCGTACAAGGGCGGCGCGGCCGTGAACAGCGCGGCGGCACTGGCCGCGGGAGACGAGCTGGATCTGGCCTTCGCGGACGGCTCCGCGCTGTGCAAGGTGATGTCAGTATCGGGAGAGACCCAGCATATAATGACCGGACGAAGGAAGATTGATTATGCCGAGAAAGTCTGCCGCGTCAGCGGGCAAGTTTCAGATAGAGCAGGGGTTGCAGCAGCTGGAGGGCATTGTGGCCAAGATGGAGGATCCGGCCACAGGGCTTGACGAATCCCTCCGGCTTTACAAGGACGGCGTGGAGCTTGCCGTCAACCTTGCCGGCGGCCTTAGGCTTGCGGAGGGCGAAGTGGCTCTGCTGACGGAGCAGTCCGGCAAGGTGTTTAAGACGACATTTGCGAAGGAGTAGGCTATGGACTACTGTGCGGTACGGGAAGATTATGTCGGCAGGCTGGAGAAGCGGCTGACCTCGTTGGTGAAGGACAAGGACTATCCGCCGTTTATTTACGACTCGATGGCATACAGCCTGCTTAGCAAGGGCAAGAGGCTGCGCCCCATACTTCTTTTGGCCGCGTGCGAGGCCGCCATCGCAGGGGCGCCGGAGGACGGTATGCCGCCCGGGCTTATGGAGTCGTTCAAGCTTGCTTGCGCGACGGACTTCGCCTGCGCCATAGAGATGATACACACATATTCGCTGATCCACGACGATCTGCCGATTCTGGATAATGACGATCTGCGCCGCGGTCGGCCCACGAACCACAAGGTCTACGGCGAGGCCATGGCCTTGCTGGCCGGGGATGCTCTGCTGAACATGGCCTACGAAGTTATGGTGGAGGCCTGCACGAAGTACCGCTATCAGTCCTGTGTTAACGCTATGACAGAAGTGGCACGGGCGGCAGGAATAAACGGCATGATAGGCGGGCAAGTTATGGATGTGTATACACAGGGCAAGGAGATCGACGAAGAGACCCTGCACTACATCCACACGAACAAGACGGCCGCGCTGATCATAGCGTCAGTGGCCGCCGGCGCCATAATAGGCGGCGCGGACGAGGCCGATCTGCGGAAGTTTAAACGCGCCGCGCTGAACATGGGGCTTGCGTTCCAGATAATGGACGATATCCTTGACGTAACAGGCAAGGAGGAGGATCTCGGCAAGCCCATCGGCAGTGACGCCAAGAACGCCAAGAACACCTATGTGAGCCTGTTCGGGCTGGAGAGAGCCAAGTCGGACTACTTCCACCTGTGGGATAAGTGTATAGCACAGTTCGAGGATCTACAGGCACACCTGCTTGTGAGCTTCGCGCAGGAACTTCGCGACAGGGTAAGTTAGGTCTGTAAACAACAGTGGGAGGGGCAAGAGGATTGGGCAACGTCCTTCACGAAATATCGCGTAACTATATACTGGTTACGGCAGCTGCATCGTGGCTTGCGGCACAGCTTATCAAGAGTGTTGTGAGTATTGTACGCGAGAAGAGGTTTTCACCCCTTATTTTAATGTCGTCGGGCGGTATGCCAAGCTCGCACACATCGTTTGCCGTCGCGCTAAGCACCATGGTGGGGCTTAACAGCGGCTTCGACTCGACCCTCTTTGCTGTTTCGGCCACGTTCTCGGCGATCATAATGTATGATGCCACGGGAGTGCGCCAGCACGCGGGCAAGCAAGCCGCCGTGCTTAACATGCTCATCGAAAACCTCAACAACCCCAACATCAGCCTGGACGAAAAGCTAAAGGAGCTTCTGGGGCATACGCCGATACAGGTTATGGCGGGTGCCGTGCTGGGCATTACTATCGCCTTCATCGCCGGCACGATGGTTGGGTATATAGAGATTTAGGCGGTTGCGTACATGAAAATCTTACAAAGGGTCAATTCGCCGCAGGATCTGAAAAAACTGCCGCGCAAGTACCTGACGCGCCTGTGCGCCGACATCCGCACGTTCCTGATAGAATCCGTGGCGCGTACAGGCGGGCATCTGGCGTCGAACCTGGGTGTAGTGGAGCTGACCGTCGCGCTCCACAGGGTGTTCGACAGCCCGCGTGACGTTATCGTCTGGGATGTGGGCCACCAGACCTATGTGCATAAGATCCTCACCGGGCGCAAGGGTTTGTTCGACAGACTGCGCAGGCTCGGCGGGTTAAGTGGCTTCCCCAAGGCCCGCGAAAGCGCCCACGACCACTTCGACACAGGCCACAGCTCCACAAGCGTATCGGCGGCGGTGGGTTACGCCAAGGCGCGTGATATCGATGGCGGCAGCCGCAACGTGGTGGCCGTAATCGGCGACGGCTCCATGACCGGCGGGCTGGTGTTTGAAGGGCTGAACGACGGCGGGCGGCTGAACTCGAACCTGATCGTAATACTAAACGACAACCAGATGTCCATTGCGGAGAACGTGGGCGCGGTGTCCAAGACGCTTAGCCGTCTGCGGCTGCACCCGCGCTACCACGGCTTGAAGGCCGATGTGAAGGATATACTGGCGCGCACGCCGCTGCTGGGCGAGACTCTGGCCAAGGCGGCGGAAAAGACCAAGGACACCATCCGCGGAGCCTTGGTTCCCGGGCAGTTCTTCGAGGAAATGGGCTTCAAGTACATAGGCCCCGTAGACGGGCATGATCTGGACGGCTTGCTGGATGTGCTGGGCAAGGTGAAGGACACGCCGTGCCCCATCCTCCTGCATGTGCAGACCGTGAAGGGCAAGGGATACGGCTTCGCCGAAGCGGATCCCTGCAGATTCCACGGCATTGATAAGTTCGACGTGGAGAGCGGGAAGTCTCTAAGCGCGAAGGCGGAGAGTTATTCCGATGTGTTCGGCGCGTCTCTCACACAGCTTGCCCGCGAAAATCCGGACATCGTGGCGGTGACTGCGGCCATGGAAGGCGGAACGGGTCTGGCGGAGTTCGCGCGGCAGTTTCCGCGGCGGTGCTTCGACGTAGGCATTGCCGAAGCCCACGCCGTGACGCTCTGCGCGGGGCTGGCTAAGGCCGGCAAACGCCCGGTGTTCGCCGTATACTCCTCGTTCCTGCAAAGAGCCTACGACATGATCATCCATGATGTTTGCATACAGAGGGCCAATGTTGTGTTCGCCATAGACCGCGCGGGTATCGTGGGCGCGGACGGTGAGACGCACCAGGGGCTGTTCGACCTTTCCTACCTCTCGCACATGCCGCGTTTGACGGTGCTTGCGCCGGCCGACAGGGTGGAGCTGGACAATATGTTGCGCCTGGCGGTGGAGATCGGCGGGCCGGTGGCTGTGCGTTACCCGCGGGGAGACGCGTTAGCCTCCGCGCATATCGGCACACCGGTGGAAGCCGGCAAGGCTGAATGGGTCACTCGCGGCAACCTTGACGAAGAGGACACGCGGCCAAAGGTCGCCATAATCGCAGTGGGTACGATGCTGCATACCGCTGTGGAGGTGGCCGGCCGCACGGGAGTTTCGCCGGCCGTTATCAACGCAAGGAGCGTCAAGCCCCTTGACACGGCAATGATACGCGAAGCGGCGCGGCTTGCGGACTTTGTATACATCTTGGAGGACAACGTGTTCGCGGGCGGTTATGCCGCTGGTGTTGCGGCCTTTGCCGCGCAGAACTGTGTGGCCTTGCCCAAGTTCCACTCCTTCGCCTTTCCGGATGAATTTGTGGAGCAGGGCAGCCCGGACGAGCTGTACCGTATGTATGGCCTTGACGCGGAAGCGGTCTGCGCGAAGATAGTTTCCGATGTGCAGGCTTGACGTGCAGGTGGCGCGGCTGGCGGGGCTTAGCCGATCCGCCGCGCAGGAGCTGGTGCGCGAGGGTAAGGTGCGCGTAAACGGCGCGGCGGCGGCAAAGCCCGGGATGATGATTCGGGAGACGGACCGCGTGGACTACAGCTTTGAACAGCCGCGTTATGTCAGCCGCGGAGGGCGCAAGCTTGAGGCGGCTCTTGCGGCATTTCGCATAGACCTGCGCGGGTGCGTCTGCCTGGACGTGGGCGCGTCCACCGGCGGTTTCACGGACTGCATGTTACAGCACGGCGCGCGGTATGTCTACGCGCTGGACGTGGGAACGGCCCAGCTGCACGAGAAGCTTCGCGCGGATGTCCGCGTTAAGTCTCTGGAGAATACCAACGTGCTGGCGGTTACGCGGGAGATATTTCACGAAAGGCCGAGCTTTGCCGCAATGGATGTTTCCTTCGTTTCTGCGGCCAAGATACTGTCAGGGGCGCAGGTGCTGGCCGGAATCGGCAGGGTGGTGGTGCTTGTGAAGCCGCAGTTTGAGTGCGGCCGCGCAAAGCTTGGCAAGCGCGGCATTGTCCGCGACAGTGCGGCGCACCGTGCGGCCGTGGAGGGCGTGACCAAGGCCGGCGAAAGCGCGGGTCTGCGCCGGCGCGGTGTTATCGAGTCTCCCATACGGGGCGGGGACGGCAACAGGGAGTACCTGGTCTTTTTCGAACAGGCAGAGGAGGAGCAAGCGTGATGCGGATCGGCATCATCACCAATTCCCGGCGCGACACAGACTTCGAGATTACGCGCGGCATGGCGCAGTGGCTGTGTGCGCGTGGTGTAGAGCTTGCCTTCCCCGGGGGTTTCACGGACGTACACGACGCGCCGGACATCGACGCCGGCCTTCTCGCCGGGCTGTATGCCTTGGTGGTGCTGGGCGGCGACGGCACGGTCTTGCAGGCGGCGAAGCTTGCCGCGCCGCACAATGTGCCAATACTGGGCATCAACACCGGCAACCTGGGTTACATCACCGATGTGGAGTCCGCCGACGCCTTCACCGCGCTTGCAAGCGTGCTGGACGGCCGGTTCGAGGTGGAGGAGCGGGTGATGCTGGACGCGCGGATATCGGGGCGGGGGGAGGCGATACTCGCCCTGAACGAAGTGTATGCCGCGCGTGTTATGCCCAGCCAGCTGCTGGAAGTGGATGTGTGTGTGAACGGCGCGGCGATAGCGGGGTATCGCAGTGACGGCGTGCTGGTGGCTACGCCCACAGGCTCCACGGCCTACAACCTTTCGGCCGGCGGCCCCGTGCTGCGGCCGGATCTCGGCGCGCTGGTGATCACGCCGATCTGCCCGCACTCTC
>WRAA01000079.1 GCA_009780445.1 Defluviitaleaceae bacterium | reverse complement strand
TTCGCTAGACTAGGAAGTGGCAAACGCCGCGAACCCTTGTGGTTCGCAAGTTTGACACTGACGACGTATGGCGGAAAAAGCACCGAAAATACGCCGGAATGGGGTTTTCAAACACGCCCTAGCGCGGGCTAAACAAATTTTCAATATTATGCATAAATATCCTTCTGTGTGCCATAATAAGGGCATAAGGGCTGGACGGTTTGCTCCGGCCATGAGAAGGGAGGTTTGTGTAGTGGATAAGAAGCCAGAGAAGAAGCCGGCTGATCGCACAGAATTTGGTGACGAGATGAATACAGACAAGAAGAGCAAGTAGCTCCTTGTCAGCCGTATGAACATAACACGCCCTTCGCAAAAACGCGGAGGGCGTGTTTTATTCGGGTCAATATTTCGGAAGCACAAGACCTTGCTGCGGCGGGAACATGTTGGACAGCATCTGCGCCATGGGGTCGTTTTCGTCAAGTTCGGGGGAGATCTCTTCATACGCGCCGAGAAGCAGCAGCAGGATGTTGACGCCGTGCGTTCCGCCGGAGCCTACAAAAACAAACGCGCCTTCGTTCTCGCACCAGACATGGGTGCCGTAGGGTTCGCCCACATAGAGCTTTCCCGGGTTGCCCGCGGTGATCGCCGCGGCGGCTTCCGCGTCAAGGTTGCCCTTGGGAGATTCGCCGGGGAACTCCAAGAACTTGCCCGTACACTCGATCATCTTGTCAACTTCGTAAACGCCCGTGTTGGCGCACTTCAGCGCGACAGCCTCGCCCGGCAGACCGTGGTCGGCCCTTTGTATGGCGGCGTGCTTTATTGCGCGGTTAATGGCGTTTACGCCCATTTCGCCTTGGCGCAACATGTTAAGACGCATGTTTGCCATACGCGCCATGGGGGAGTTAGAGGGTATTTTCATGATATCACCTGCCTGATATACTAATCGGCAGGGCGCGGCTGATAGTTTAGAACCGATTAACTTGTTGTGCGGCGCGAGGCATAGATGCCCAGTATCTGCACGGCTATGAGCGGGGTTACGGAGATAAAGGCGATTATGCCGAAGCCGTTTGTCAGGACGGACTGCGCCCCGGGTCCTGCCTCCGCCGCCACAGCCTGGGCGATGCCGAGGGCAAGCGGAGTAAGCAGGGCGGATGTGAGCGCGCCGCCGGTAACTCCGCCGGAATCAAAGGCCAGCCCCACGAAGAGGCGCGGCGTATACTTCATCATAATAACCGCCGCGGCGTAGAGCGGAACAAGGAAGAGCATGATGTCGGCCTGCGTGATGATCTTCACAACGGCCAGCACCGCCGCTACACCAATGCCGGCGGCGAGGGTCAGGCGGATCGTCATAGGCTTGATGCGGCCGTTGGTGATGTTGTTCAGCTGTTCGCCAAGGACGGTCACGGCGGGTTCGGTCAGGGTTATGGCCGCGCCCAGCACAAAGGATATGGGCAGGAGGATCCAGCGGAACCACGGCGGCCGCCCCGCGTCCAAGAACACTTCGCCGATATACTTGCCCGCGAAGGCGAAGCCGAAGTCGATAGCGGAGAGGAACAGGAGCAGGCCGGCAAACACAGGAACTATGCCGACGAGTATGCGCCGAAGCTCGCGCGGCGGCAGTTTTATGAGGAAGAGCTGGAACGGCAGGAACACGGCGAGCATCGGCAGGACGGCCAGCATGATGTTGCCCACATTGCCGGCGACAACCGCAAGAAAGGCGGATTCGCCCCCGCCGGGGTCGTAGACACCAACGGCCGGCACCCCGCCGTGGATGCGGCTAAGCACCATTCCGTACAACAGCACAGTAAATATCGGCCCAACGGACGCAATGCCGATAATGCCGAATACGTCGTCATTGTTCCTGCGCTTGGACAGCGTGGCGGAAACACCAAGCCCCAGAGCGAGTATGAACGGCACGGAGATGTCGCCGGTTGTCGCGCCGCTGCCGTCGAAGGCCAGGGCGATAAACTCCTCCGGCACAAACAACAGGGTGAGGAACAGCGCGGCGTAGGACACGGCGAACACGGCCTTGATGCTAACATCCTTCACGATGCGCCACAGCGCGAAGCCGACGAATACGCCGATTCCCGCGCCCATCGTCCAGATAAACAGGGTCTCGTGAACCTCTTCGATCAGCATGTGTGTCTGCCGCGCAAGCACGGCCAGAGCCGGCTCGGCCACAGTGGCCAGCAGGCCGAACACAAGGCCGAAGAACACGATCCACACAAACTTCTTCAGCTTCACCAGGTTGCGCCCCATAACCTCGCCGATAGGCAGGATGCTTTTGTTAAGCCCGATCAGGAATAGGGACTGCCCAAGGACAACACCAATGTAGCCCACTGTCAGCCGCACATAGCCGAAGGGGTCATCAAGCGGGGCGACAAACAGCACCACCACCGCAATGACGGCGGCCAGCGGCAGAGACATGATGAAGGTATCTTTCAGCACTTGCAAAGGTTTCAATCGTCGTACACACCCTAGCCCTTGTTCTTCATTTGGCGGAACCGCGCGCCCAGCTTGTCCTCCATTAAGGAGTCGAAGTTATAGGTCTTGCCCGTAACAAAACCGGCCTTCGTCACGATAAACGCTATGTTGCGGTTTACATACATGTAGTATGCGTCCTTTGTCTCCGCAATTTTCACGATATGTTCGTATGGCAGGATGTTCCGGCCGCGAGGCGGTTCCGGTTGGTGGGGCTTCGCCTCTGCGGATGCATCCAGCGCGTCCGGCTCCGCAGGCGCTGCGGGTTCGGGCTTGGCCGCGCGTTGTGTGTCATCTTCCTCGGCTGTCAGCAGGTTTTTCAGCACAACTTCGTCATTCCTGAACAGGTACTTAAAGCCCTTGGATACGTTGCGGTGGGTGCGGTCATAGGTGCTTTCCGTGAAGAACGTTCCCCTTGCGATTACGATAAGGAATATCGCCGACGCAAATATCAGCGCGCCCCACATAACATTGCCGATGGTGCCTGTGACCAGATAGTTTCTGACCAAGATCGCGCCGTAAATGAGCATCAGCGCAACACCGTAGTATACGCTGAAACGGCTGTGATAGCGCAGGAATGTCTTTGAATCTTCGTATGTGTATGGCGTGATCACTTCGATAGGTTCCTTGTCAAAGTCCATGTAACCCCTCCTTTGTACACATTTTACCACAGATTTTATACAAAGCAACTACTTTTTCCGCACCACGATCGCGCAACAGTAATAGACCTCTTTCGAAAGAGGTCTACTTTTGTGTTGCATTTAGCGCGGAATGACATTATAATGGGTAAAACACTAATCGCGCGTGCGAGGCAAAGCGAGTTGATGCTGTGTGGTAAACAATAACGAAGGCGCCGACCAAACGAAGCTGCAAGTTGTGATATCCGGCGAAGTTGTGGTGCTGTCCGGCGAGGAAAGCCCCGAATATATTCAGCGGCTGGCGCGTTATATCGACAAGAAGATGCTGGAGCTTGGGCGCAGGAAGAAGGTTGTGTCGTTTAACTCCTTCGCAAAGACGCTCCTTGTCGCGATCAACATCGCGGACGACCTGTTCAAGGAGATTGACGCGAACGAGGACATCCGGCTGGAACACGCACGGCTGCAGACAGACCACGAGATGGTGCTAAGCGAGTTCGAGCTGCTGAAAAGCGCGGCGCGTGTGGCCAACGGCGAGCTGGATGACCAGCTTCGGGCGAACGAACGGCTCTACAAGGAAGTTGGCGCGGTCAAGGCAAAACTTGCCGAGTGCGAAACCCGGCTGGCGGAGCAAACAAAGGCCACGCAGGAAGCCCGGGAAGAGCTGGCAAACGCGAAGGCGGAGATAGAAACGGCGCGACGCGAGCTTAGCGACTACATAGACACCTTCAACACCGGCGACGGCACGAAGAAGGTGTACAAGCTCAACAACAAGAAGTAGGTGTTGGGCGGCGGAGGTGTTGCTGTGCGGGAACGCGGGATCAAGGTGCCGGAGCTGTTGTCGCCGGCGGCGGACATGTTGTGTGTTACGGCCGCCGTTGAAAACGGGTGCGACGCGGTATACGTGGGCGGCAAGAGCTATTCGGCGCGAAGCGGCGCGGCCAACTTTACGCACGACGAGTTTCGCCGCGCCGCAGACTACTGCCACCTGCGCGGCGTGAAAATATATGTGGCAGTCAATACGCTGTACAAGGACAGCGAGCTTGACGGCCTGTACGGCTTTGTGCGGGAGGTGTATGCCGCAGGGGCGGACGCGTTGATCACAGCGGACATCGGCGTGTCGACGCAGATACGGAAGCTGTTTCCTGATATCGAGCTGCACGCAAGCACGCAGATGGGCGCGGATAGCTACAACGGCGCGGCCTTCCTGCAGGGTTTGGGGTTTTCGCGCGTGGTGATCGCGCGGGAAACGCCGCTTGCACAGGTGAAGCGCATTGCGGACGGGCTGGAGATCGGCGCGGAGGTTTTTGCGCACGGCGCAATGTGCTACGCGTACTCCGGGCGGTGCCTGATGTCCGGGTTGATCGGCGGGCGAAGCGGCAACCGCGGGCGGTGCGCACAGCCGTGCCGGCTGAAATATTCGCTGGAGCGCGGCGGCGTGAAGGCGGCGGACGGCCATCTGCTGTCCATGCGCGATCTCTGCACCCTGCCGATGATTGCCGACATTGCGCGATCCGGCGCGGTGTCGCTAAAAATCGAGGGGCGGCAGAAGAGCGCGCAGTATGTGGCGGCGGCCACGCGGGCATACCGCAACGCGCTGGACGCCGCAGCCGAAGGCCGCGAAAACATTCACGGGGACGAGGACGCGTTGAGTGTATCCCGCGTGTTCTGTCGCGGCGGCACGTACTCCGCGGGTTATCTCCGGCCCGGCGAAGGCGGGAACTTGATAGATACGGATACGCCCAAGCACCGCGGCTCCGTCGTCGGTTTAATAGCGGGGTACCAGCGCGGAAGATACAGCTTCGTGGCGACAGAGGATCTGGTGCCGGGCGACGGCATAGAGGTAGCCGGCGCGGACGGCGGCAGTGCCGGCGCGGCTGTGAACGCCGCGGTAAAACCCGGGCAGAGCTTCGAGTTTGCCGCGGACGCGCGGATCGCTCCGGACGCGCCGGTGTACAAGTCCTTCGACAAGCGCGAGAATGAGCGGCTGACCGCGACGTTTAACAGGCCGCGGCGTAAGCTTACGGTATACGCGGACGTTACGGCCAAGATCGGCCAGGAGCTTACCATGTCGCTGTACCTCGGCGGCCTTCGCGCGCAGGGGCGCGGCGGTCTTGTGCAAGCGGCGGATAACGCGCCCGTATCGCGGGAAACGATGTTGGGCAAACTCTCCAAGGCGGGTGATACGCCCTTTTGCATCCGGTTCAAGCATGTTGACATCGACGACGGCCTGTTCGTGCCGGTGTCGGAGCTTAATACCTTGCGGCGGCGGCTGTGCGAAAGCTTCGCGCAAAGCCTCACCGAAACGGCGCGGCGCGAAACGCCGGATGTGCGGGCGGCCTTTACCGGTACGGAAGGCAAGCTTCCCGCAACCGCACGGGCGGGGCTGTGTGTCTGCACCTACGACACCGCGCAGCTTGACGCGGTGCTGGAGGTTGACGGCATAGCGCGGTATATCTGCGAAGCGCGGCCGGAGTTCGTTAAACACGCGGACGTTTACGCAGGGCGGGCGCACGCGGCCGGCGCGCTGCTGTTTGCGGCACTGCCGCCGGCCGCGCCGGACAAGGCCGTGGAGGATATCGTCGCCGCGCTGGAAGCTTCCGGCGTGGACGGATACCTTCTGACGAACCTTGCCCACTTCACGGCCACCGCCCACAGCGCGAAGTTACGCGCCGCCGGCTCGGAGCTTCACGCGGCCAACGGCCTAACATTGCGGGAACTGCGGGGGCATGTGTCCACGGTGACGCTCTCGCAGGAACTCACCCTTGACGAAATCGCAAGCTTGGCCGACAACACCTGCGAAGTTGTAGTACACGGCCACCACGCGGCCTACATCACCAAGACATGCCCGGCGCGGCACGACGGCTGTTCCGGGCAGAACACCGAGCCGCGCAGCTATACGCTGGAGGACCGCAAGGGGATGCGCCTGCCCGTGCTGTGCAGATGCGAACACTGCTACGCCGTGATACTGCACGGGCAGTGCCTGTCGATGCTTGACAGGCTGGGCGATCTGCAGCGCACGGGCGCGGGTTTACACCGGCTGAACTTCACTGTGGAGCCGCCGGAGATCGCGGCCGCCGTAGCCGCGGCCTATGCCCAAGGCCGCGAGAGCCTCTGCGCGCAAAGCTCGCGCTACTATAACGGAGCAACAACCCGCGGATATTTCTACCGTGGAATTGAGTGATGGTATGTTTGACATAATAGTGTTGCTGTCGCGCTACGTATTTGTGGCGCAGATCTTAATATTTTTGTTGCAGGGCGCGTTCTACATCCGCGCGGAGCGCACCCCGCCCGACGACGGCGAAAGCCCGCGCAAGCACAAGGGCACCGTGCAGGAGCGGATGTCCCGGGCAGTGAGTTCCCAGCGCGTTATTATCGTGGCCATGCACATCCACGCATACCTGATTATCGCGCACATCCCCGGCAGTTTCGACTTCGATGCGAATGTGCTTACCCTGGGCGCGGCGGCGTTGGCCTTCCACATTGCGGCCATGTTCGCCGTGGACATTGTGTACAAGAAGAGCTGCCGCCTGCTCTGGAACAGTATGCAGTTCCTGCTGGCCGTGGGGCTGATAATGCTGCAGAGGCTCGGCACGTCCTTCCCCGCGCTTCCCCAACTGCAGCTCACGTGGTTCGTGGTGGGTTTCGGCGCGGTGCTGCTGATACCGATAGGCCTTAGGGTGTTCCCGCGCTCCGAAAAGCTGGAGTTTGTCTACCTTGCCGCGTCCGGCGTCCTGCTGGTGATCCCGCTGGTGTGGGGTACGGAGATCTACGGGGCGCGCCGCGCGTGGGAACCGTTTGAGGGCATAAGCTTCCAGCCCTCCGAACTGGTGAAGTTCCTGCTGGTGTTCTACCTTGCGTCGGTTCTGCATACGCGCAGGAGTTTCCGCGAGCTTGTGGTGCCGGGCGCGGCCGTGGCCGGGCTTGTGATGCTGTTGGTGCTGGCCACGGATCTCGGCGGCGCGCTGATATTCTTCATGACGTTCATGACACTGCTCTATGTCTCCACGGGCAACCTTGTGCTGATAGGCGGCGGCTTTGCGGCCGTGTCGGCGGCCTCCGTCATGGCCTACCACATGTTCGCGCACCTGCGCCGCAGGGTGATCGCCTGGCGCGATCCCTTCGCGCATATCGACAACGAAGGCTTCCAGATCGCCCACGCGCTGTTTGCCATCGGCACCTACGGCATAATGGGCGCGGGGCTTACGCGGGGTATGCCCCAGCGCATACCGGTTGTGGAGAGCGACTTCATCTTCGCCGCCATTGCCGAAGAGTTCGGCGCGGTGTTCGCCATAGGTCTGATCGGCGTGTACATCCTGATATTCTACAGAGGCTGCCACATCGCCCTGCGCTGTGCAAAGCCCTACTTCGCGCTGCTGGCCGCCGGCTTTACGGCTATGCTGGCCTTCCAAACCTTCATGATACTTGGCGGAGTAACCCGCCTAATCCCTCTGACGGGCGTAACACTGCCCTTTGTAAGCTACGGAGGCTCGTCCATCGTGGTCAGCGTGATGATGGTTGGCATCCTGCAGTGGGTCTACCTATACAACAGGAGCTAGAGTATGAAACAGACGACCAGCGGGGACAACAACCTCGCAGACAGCGTAAACCACGCGCTAAACATGCGCGCGAACATCCGGCGCGCGTTCTGGATGTACTTTGTGCTGTTCGCCCTGCTGGTGGGCAACATCGCGTTTTTTGTGACGGTGCAGGCTCCGGGGCTTATGCACAACCCCTTCAACCCGCGCACACGCGGCGAGACGGACGCGCTCCGCGGGGATATCCTGGACAGCCGCGGCAGGGTGCTGGCATACAGCGGGGTCGGCGCGGAGCGGGCGTATCCCTTCGGGCGCGACTTCGTACATATCGTAGGCTTCGACGGCTTCGGCCGCTCCGGTGCGGAGGCGCGGCACAACCTTACGCTCAACGCGATTTCCGGCGAGATCGTCCAGCGTGTGCGCAACTTAGCGCAGGGGGAGCCTCTGCGGGGCAACCGACTGGTGCTTACCGTGGACGCTGACTTGCAGCGGCTGGTTGTGGATCAGCTGGGGCACAGCCGCGGCGCGGTGGTGGTGATGGAGCCTTCCACGGGCAAGCTGCTGGCCATGGCCTCCTACCCTGATTTCGACCCGAACGATCTGGCCGCCGAATGGAACACGCTGATCACGGACAACGCCAACGCGCCGCTGCTAAACCGCGCGGCCCAGGGGCTGTACCCGCC
>WRAA01000078.1 GCA_009780445.1 Defluviitaleaceae bacterium | reverse complement strand
GAACCAGCTGCCCAGCGATATTAGCATGATGTATACAATCCATAGACCTATCATAGTATGTTCACCCGCTTTTCGATCAAGAACTTGTTTATACATACTCTAAAACGTCGGACATGCTGTACAGGCCGGCGGGTTTGCCCTTGAGGAAGGCCGCGGCCTTCACCGCGCCCCGTGCGAATACGGCCTTGCTGTGCGCGCTGTGGCTAAGCTCGACAACCTCGTCGTCGCCGGCGAAGATCACGCTGTGTTCCCCCACGATGGTGCCGCCGCGCAGGGCGTGCAGGCCAAGCTCGTTGTGTTCGCGCTGCCGGCGTTGGCCGCTCCGGTCATAGGTATAACTCAGCTTGCCGCCAAGCTGTTCGTTTGCCGCGTCCGCAAGCAGCAGGGCAGTGCCTGAGGGCGCGTCCACCTTTAGGTTGTGGTGCTTCTCCAGCACCTCGATGTCGAAGCCCGCGCCATACAGCACGTCCGCGGCCTTCTTGATAAGCCGGGCAAGGAGGTTCACACCAAGGGACATGTTTGCGGAGCGAAACACCGCGATCTTGCCGGCGGCGGCCGTTATCGCGGCGTTGTCCTCCTCGGAAATGCCGGTAGTGCAGATTATGACCGGCGTGCCGGTGTCCACGGCATAGTCCAGAATTTGCCGCACAGCGGACGCGTTCGAGAAGTCGATAATAACATCTCCGGGGATATCGCACTGCGACGCTTGGGAGAACGCGGGGAAGGGCACATCGTCCGCATCCCTGGCAATGCCGGCCACGATCTCAAACTCGGAACTTTCGGCGCATATGCGCCGTATAGTCTGCCCCATCTTGCCTGAATAGCCGCTGAGGATTATTCTTACCATATGCGATACCTCCGTAAACTGTAACTGCAGCTACTGTAAACTTTGCGCAACCTTACTTATAAAGGCGTTAAACAGCGGGTGGGGTCTGTTGGGGCGCGACTTGAACTCGGGGTGGAACTGCACACCCAGGAAGAAGGGGTGGGCGCCGTGGGGGAGTTCGGCAATTTCCACGACCGCGCCGTCGGCGGAGATGCCGGAGAACACCATGCCGGCCGCTTCAAGCTTCGCGCGGTAGGTGGTGTCGAAGCGGTACTTGTGGCGGTGGCGTTCGGAAACGGACGCGGCGGAGTATACGTGTGCGGCGGCGGTGCCTTCGCCAAGGTTGATTGGGTGTGCGCCAAGGCGCATTGCGCCGCCCGCGATGGTGCTGCCCGTGTCCTGCGGGATCTCGCTGAACAGGTGGGTGGCTTCGCCGGGGGCGGTTTCGGTGCTGGCCGCGTCGTGCAGGCCGGCGGCGGACCGCGCGAACTCGATCAGCATACACTGCATACCCAGGCAGATGCCGAAGGTGGGCAGATTGTGCCTGCGCGCGTGACCAACGGCGGCGATCATACCGTCTACGCCGCGCTCGCCGAATCCGCCGGGAACGATCATGCCGTGCGCCTCACACAGAATCTCGGCGGCGTTTTCCGGCGTGATGCTCTCTGCGTCGATCCAGCTGATGTTGATGTGGGTGCCGCAGGCAAGCCCGGCGTGCAGCAGGGATTCCGTCACGGAGAGGTATGCGTCGTGCAGCTCCACATACTTGCCCACAAGGGCGATGTTTACGGTCTTGGAGATCTTGCGCCAGTTCTCGATAATGCCCTCCCATGCCGCAAGGTCCGGCGGGGTGTCCGCAATGCCAAGCTTTGCGCAAGCCACTTTTGCGAAGCCTTCCTTCTCGAAGAGCAGGGGAACTTCGTAGATCAGCTCGCAGTCGATGTTCTGGATGACACACTCGCGGCGGACATTGCAGAACAGCGCGAGTTTGTCGCGCATGTCGTCGGACAGGGGGCGTTCTGTGCGGCACACGATGATGTCGGGCTGGATGCCCAGGGAGAGCAGCTGCTTCACCGAGTGCTGCGCGGGTTTGGTCTTTAGCTCGTCGGAGCGGGAAAGGCGGGGGATGAGGGGTACGTGGACGTACAGCACGTTGTCGTGGCCGGCTTCGTGGCGGAATTGGCGGATGGCCTCGAGAAACGGCAGGCTCTCGATATCGCCCACGGTTCCGCCCACTTCGGTAATGACTATCTGCGCGCCCGAAGTTTCGGCCGCCTTGAATATGCGGCTCTGGATGCTGTCGGTGATGTGCGGGATGACCTGGACGGTCTTGCCGTTATAGAAGCCGTCCCTCTCCTGCGTAAGCACCGACCAGTAGATCTTGCCCGCGGTGGTGTTGGAGTTGATGCTGAGGCTTTCGTCTATGAAACGTTCGTAATGGCCGATGTCGAGATCCGTCTGGCCGCCGTCATCTGTCACGAATACTTCGCCGTGCTGGTACGGGCTCATTGTTCCCGGGTCGATATTTATGTACGGGTCGAACTTGTTGATCGTTACGGTGTAGCCGCGAGCCTTTAGCAAACGCCCGTGAGACGCGGCGGTGACACCCTTGCCAAGCCCCGAGGCGACGCCGCCGGTTATGAAAATATACTTAGTTTGCATACGTACCCCCATGTGTTGTCGAAATTGATGCTTATGCTATAGTATAGTATTACGCGGGAAGCTTGTCAAGTTATAGGATCCGGGCTATAATAGAAGATGTTGGTTATCCTTTGCAAGGAAGGTGAAGAATGAACATACGTGAGACGGAAATATTTGCGGCCAAGATCAGGCTGGAGACCGTGCGGCAGATCGGTGTGCGCGGCTTTGGGCATTTGGGCGGCGCGTTGTCTGTGGCGGACGCGCTGGCCGTGCTGTACGGCGGCGTTATGCGGATCGACCCGGCAAAGCCCGATTGGCCCCGGAGAGACAAGCTTGTGATGAGCAAGGGACACGCCGGGCCCGCGGTGTACTCCGCGCTGGCTTTGAAGGGATACTTCCCCATGGACTGGCTGAACACGCTTAACCAGCCGGGAACGCGCCTGCCAAGCCACTGCGACAAGCGGCTGACGCCGGGCATAGACATGACGACAGGTTCGCTGGGGCAGGGCGTGTCCACCGCGATAGGCCTTGCCATGGCGCAGAGGATGGACGCGGAGGGCGCGCGCACCTATCTTATGGTGGGCGACGGCGAGTGCAACGAGGGGCAGGTGTGGGAAGGCGCGATGTTCGCGCACCACCAAGGGCTGGACAACTTGACCATGTTCGTGGACAACAACCGCAAGCAGCTGGACGGCGGCGTGGACGAGATCATCAACATGGGGGATATCGCGGCCAAGTTTGCGTCCTTCGGCTGGAACACGTTAAGCATCGACGGCGGCGACATCCCGGCGATAGTGCGGGCGGTGGAGGCGGCGCACGCGGCGAAGGGTGTGCCGACATGTATAGTTCTGAACACGGTGAAGGGCGCGAAGGTGACGGTTGTGGAGGAGATAGAGCTTAACCACCACATACAGGTAGAGGGCGAGCTTCTGAAAGCCGCCATGAGCCAGTGCGAAGCCGCCTTGGCCGCTCTTGAAGGAGGTGCGTGATATGGCGGTGATCTACGACGGCACGCCCGAAAAGCGCGTGTACAAGAATATTTTCGGCGAGACGATGGAGGCTATCGCGGCGGCTGACGACCAAGTGGTCTACCTTGACGCGGATCTGATGAACTCCATCGGCACTCTGGGATTCTGGAAGCGCAACCCGCGCCAGGCCATCAACTGCGGCATTGCCGAGGCCAACATGATGGGCATTGCGGCCGGGCTTTCCGCGGGCGGCAAGAAGCCTTATGCGCACACCTTCGGCATATTCGCGTCGCGCAGGTGTTTCGATCAGGTGTTCATTTCGGCGGCATACGCGGGCAACAGCGTGAGGATCTTCGGTTCCGACCCCGGCGTTACAGCCGGCTTTAACGGCGGAACGCACATGCCCTTCGAGGACATGGCCCTCATGCGGGCGGTGCCGGGCAGCACGGTTATCGAGGTTTCAGACGCGGCTATGCTGGCCGACATTATGTGGCAGGTGAAGGACCGCGAAGGCCTGACATATGTGCGCGTTACGCGCAAGAACTACCCCGCGCTGTACAGCGGCAACCACGAGTTCACCATCGGGCGCGGGCAAGTTGTGCGCGAGGGCAAGGACGCGGCTGTGATAGCCTGCGGGCTGATGGTGGGCGAGGCGATGGCCGCCGCCGAAACACTAAAGGGCGAGGGCATAGACCTGCGCGTGGTGGACATGTTCACCGTGAAGCCTATCGACCGCGAGCTGGCCGTTCGGACAGCCTCCGAAACAGGTGTCGTGCTGACTGCCGAGAACCACAACATCATCGGCGGGCTGGGAGACTCTGTGGCGGACGTGCTTCTCAGCGAAGGTGTGCGCACCAAGTTTCGCAAGCTGGGCGTGCAGGATCAGTTCGGTTCTGTCGGCCCGCAGCCGTACTTGCAGGAGTTTTACGGCCTGACCGCGGCGAAAATCGCCGAAGCCATCAAGTCTATGCTGTAATCGGTAATTCACTATACATAAAAGCGTTACCCCGATGGTGGGGTAACGCTTTTATGTATAGTGAATTAATTCACCGGCGGACAAACTATTCAGCGTCGTCCTCGTCAACTTCTCCCTCGAATTCTTCTTCAAGCTCTTCCTCGAGTTCTTCCTCAAGCTCTTCTTCGGTTTCCGGCAGTTCGATGCCGAGAACTTCTGTGAAGAATGTTGCGTGAGCAAGGATGTTGTCGTTTTCGCATACGAATGTTTCGCTGTACAGCTCAACTTCTTCGTACTCTTCGCCTTCGAACACAAGGGCTACGGCTTCGCCTACTACGAAGCTGGCCACAAGCTCGTCTTCGAGAAGGAAGAAAACGGTGTTCTCTTCTTCGTCAAAGCTAACTTCGAAACCGAAATCTTCGGCAAGCTGCACGGGGAAGTAGGCGGGAGCTTCCATAACTTCTTCAAGCTCTTCCGCTTCGTAAGCTTCATCTGCTTCATAAGCTTCGTCGGCCTCTTCCGCTTCATAAGCCTCGTCAACTTCTTCGTCGGCCTCTGCAACGTCAGCTTCGTCAATGGCAAGAGCGTCGAGTTCTGCCTCAATCTCTGCTGCCAGTGCTTCGAGAGTGTCTATAACGCTTGAAATGGTGGTTTGGCTGCTTGTTTGCTTGTCGATAACATAGGTGAACACAAGGTTTGTGTCTCTGCCCGGGTTTACAAGCTGGAACGCGTTGCCGAATCTGATAGTCTGAGTGACCACAGCATAACGATTCACAGCGGCTTCTACAACTTCGCTGTCTGTTTCAATGTCAAGATAGGTGCTGGCGTATTCGGAGAAGTCCAGCACGCTGAAGTCCGCCCAGAATCCGTCAAAGGTGTTGAGAACACCGCCGGGGATGTCTCTCGCGCTTGCGCTTGCGGTAAATGCGTTTCTGAAAAACTCATTGTTAAGGCTTTCGAAAGCTGCGCCTGTAAGCACGGGTATGCGGCCGCGGTGTGCGCCTTGGTTGTCGATGAACGCGCGGCTTGTGTGTGCGAGGGGAGCAAAAACCTGCACGTCAAGCACGGAAGGAGCGGCTACGGCTTCAGCGGGAGCTTCCGCCACAGGTCTGACCATAGGCGTACCTGTTGCGAATCTGCCCGGAGCATTCATGCCGAACACAGGCACCGCAGATGACAATGTTACAGAAGCGACGATGGTTAACGCCACTAATTTTCTCACTTTTTTCATGTAGATATACCCCCTGAGTGATTATTAAACGCCCCGCTCTATGTGTGGATGCGGCGGAGGCGTGTACTAATGTGAACGAGGCCAAGTTTCAAAACCACGTTCCGTACCTCCATTCCATTCTACACGATAATATTTAAAAATCAATAACAAATTTATGACAATTTCAAAAAAGTGCGTATTTTTTGTTCCGAAAGCAAATTGTTGCGCCGGGAAGTGAATTTGCGCTAAACATTTGGCGCGGCTGTGACGATAGAATTATGACGGTATACGGCAATCACTGAAGATGTCAACATATACAGCTATGAAACGCGCTGATTACAAGGAGGTAATAGCATGTCAATTGCAGGAGTGAACAGCAACAACGCGGCGCAGGTGCAGCAGGCGCCAAGCACACAGAGCCAGAACCAGACAAACGGCCAGGCGCAGAACCAAACGTCCGAAAGCTCTTCACCGGCGGCTGTGTACCGGCCGAGCAACCAACAGCCGCAGGCAAGCGGGAACAACCGCTTCGTGCCGGACCGCGCGGAGATGACACGGCTTACAAACGAAGCAAGCATGAGGGCGCAGCAGCTTAGCCAGCTTGTGGAGCGTATGTTCGGCACGCAGTCGCGCACCTTCGAGACTGCCATGTCCGACCTGCGCGCCGCACTGGAGAACGGCTTCGAGGTTCCGCAGGATGTGGTGGAGCAAGCACAGCGCGACATAGCCGACGACGGCTACTTCGGTGTGGAGCAGACCAGCCAGAGAATACTGGACTTCGCCCGCGCGATCTCCGGCGGAGACCCTGCGCGTATAAATGTTCTGCGCGACGCGGTACAGCGCGGCTTTGAGAGCGCGGAACGCGCGTGGGGCGGGCAGCTGCCCGAGATTTCGCAGCGCACTCTGGAAGCTGTGATGCAAGGTTTTGACGAGTGGGAAAACGCCGCCCGCAGCCTTGCGTAGTGCCACGGTCTATGATAAGATTAGAGCGGCGGGAGACCGTCGCTCTGTTTTTCTATTCTAACGTTTAGGAGAGATGTGCATGAAGCCGCTGTATCACATAGGGTTTGGAGACGACCACGGAGCGCGTTATGCCTTGCTGCCCGGAGACCCCGGGCGTGTCGAGAAGATCGCGGCCTACCTGGATAACCCACGGTTCTACAGTCAGCAGAGGGAGTATACCGCGTGGCTGGGCGAACTGTCCGGCGAGACAGTGATGGTGATGTCCACGGGAATGGGCGGCCCGTCCACGGCCATAGGTGTGGAGGAGCTGTATATGACGGGGGTGCGTAACTTCATACGTATTGGCACTACCGGCGGCATTGCACTGGACGTTATCGGAGGGGATGTTGTTATCGCCAACGGAGCGATACGCATGGACGGCACGCCCAACGAGTATGTGCCGGTGGAGTTTCCCGCCGTGGCGAATATTGACATCACAAACGCGCTGATCGCGGGGGCGAAGGCTCTTGATATGCGCTGGCACTGCGGCATAGTTCACTGCAAGGATTCGTTCTACGGCCAGCACAGCCCCGCGCGTATGCCCGTGAGCTACGAGCTGGAGCAGAAGTGGCAGGCGTGGAAGAAGGCCGGCACCCTTGCTTCCGAGATGGAAAGCTCTACGCTTTACATACTCTGCCAGATACTGGGCGCGAGGGCGGGCTGTGTGCTGAACGTGGTCTGGAATCAGGAACGCGCAAACGCCGGGCTGGACAACCCGGAGGTACACGACACCACACGCGCTATCCGTGTTGCGATAGAGGCCGTGCGCCTTCTTATAGAACAGGACAAGTAGGAGGAGCGGCGAACATGAAGGTATTCATAAGCGCGGATATAGAGGGCATCACCACTACCACGTCGTTTCGGGAATGTGAATACGGCCACCCCGATTATCCCATGCACGCGCGGCAGATGACGGACGAGGTGCTGGCCGCTGTTGAAGGCGCGAGGGCGGCCGGCGCGGACTGTTTCGTGGTGAAGGACGCCCACGGCACGGCCATGAACATAGACCCCACGCGTATGCCGTCCGGCGTGAAGCTTCTGCGGAACTGGGGGGCGCACCCATACATGATGGTGGAAGGCGTTGACGAGAGCTTCGACGCGGCCATGTTCGTGGGCTACCACGCCGCTGCGGGCCGGCCGGGCAACCCGATGGCGCATACGCTCTCGAGCAAGCACATCCACAGCATCACCGTAAACGGCGAGGTCGCCAGTGAGTTTACGCTGTTCGGTTATGCCTGCGCGCTGGAGGGCGTGCCGTCGGTATTCCTAAGCGGAGACAAGACCCTCTGCAAGGACTCCGCGGATCTGCACCCCAAGCTCGTCACATGCCCGGTGAAGGAATCCGTCGGCGAGATGACCATTAACTATTCCCCGGAGGACACGCTGAAGAAGATCCGCGAGCTGTCGGAGAAGGCTCTGCGGCAAGATCTGCGCGACGCCCTGCCCAAGCTGCCGAAAAGCTTCGAGGTCGTTGTCACATTCAAGAAACACTACCAGGCCGAACGCGCCGCGTGGTTTCCCGGTGTTGTGATAATGAGCGACCACGTGGTGCGCTACTCGTCGGAGAGCTTCTTCGAGATATTGCGCACCACAAGCTGGATCCTGTCCTAGGGCGTGTTTGAAAACCCGCTTCCGGCGAATTTTCGAGTGATTTTTTCGCTGGACTAGGAAGTGGCAAACGCCGCGAACCCGCAGTGGTTCGCAAGTTTGACGCTGACG
>WRAA01000077.1 GCA_009780445.1 Defluviitaleaceae bacterium | reverse complement strand
GGCGACCTTCAGCGGAAAGGCGATATTGTCGTACACGGTGGAGTTCATCAGCAGGTTAAAGTGCTGGAACACCAGCCCAAGCTTGCGCCTGTAGAAGCGGAGCTGTTCGCCCCGCAATCCGCTAAGGTCCACCCCGCCCACCAGCACCTTGCCGCTCGTGATAGGCTCAAGCGCGGCAAGACACCGCACCAGTGACGACTTTCCCGCGCCGCTCTGGCCGATAAACCCAAAGACCTCGCCTTCGTTAATGTTGATGTTGATGTCTTTCAGAGCGTGGACTTGCTCGTCGCCGACGGTGTATGTCTTGCTCAGGTGCTTTATCTCGATAAGCGGGGCGGCCTCAGACATTCGCTCACCTTCTCCCTCATTCTCACAATTTTTTGCAACAAAAAAGCTTCCGCATCAGAAAGTTTGCACAAACTTCCCGCGAAAGCTGCTATAGCAGGCGTGTCTGCACACGCACAAGACCCACGCAAAGAGACCCCATCATAAGAGCGTCTCCCTAAACCGCAGCCTGGCTTCGCCGGAATATCTGCACATGTACTGCATTGTGTGTCGCATTCGTCTACGCATCATAGTCTCATACATCATCGTGCTCACCATATTCCTTTCCGAAGTTTTCCGCATTTGCTCCCCGGGGCGTCAGCAAAACGTGCTTTAGATTATACCTAAACTGCGCATGTTTTGTCAACTGTTTTTTCAAAAACTGCGCGAAAAATTTGCAAACGCCCCGAAATGCCGAAAACTTGCGCCAATGTTAATCAAAAGTAATTCCGCTGTAATGGCTATGTAACAATTTTTGTATATACTAGGGTATGCACGTGGAATATGGATGAAATGAGGGCTTGCGATGAACTGTAAGATGAATCATACGCTGAATAGAGCCGTTGCAAAATATATTGTGTCGCTGTGTGCCGTTGTTGCCCTGGCCGTAACGCCTGTGGCCGGCTCCCAGCTGTCCGGCGCGGAGCTGCTTGCGCGCTTCGACGCCATTTTCGCATCGGCCGCTGCCGGCGGCTATGGCTTCGACGAACCTGCCGGCGCGGACGACACTCTCATCGTTATTATCGAAGAAGTTATTATCGAGGAAGCCGTTACCGACGAAGCTTACGGCGAAGAGGCCGCATCCGGCGAAACCGCGTCTGACGACGCTTACGAACCCGACGGCGACACCGAGGCAAGCCCGGGCGGCGAAGAACCCGCACAGGGCGGCACGCCGGGCGAGGGCGATTCCGGCGTGGATGAAGCCGCCGCGGACGAAGAATCTGCCGGCGCGGAAACCGCGGCAGACCCCGCGCCGTACCAACACGGCTATGCCTATCACGCGCCGGGAAGCGGCGAAGGGATACTGTTCGAACCTGCCGTGCCGGCCGTTCCCGGCTTCGAGATCACATCCGGCATAAGCCGCCGCAGTGAAAGCACCTTCGACTCCGCACGCACCATCGTCGGCACCGCTCCCCGCGGCTCCACCGTGCGCGTTGAAATCTTCGGCTTTAACGAAGTTACTTCCTCCTTCTACAAAGTCTCGGGAACCGTGCTGACCGTCGGCGCATCCGGCAGTTTCAGCAGTGTGCAGCAGCTGAACCTGGGCCGCAACTTCCTGCGCATCAAGGCCGTCTACACCGACGAACTCGACGATGTACGGCACATATCCATCGACACTGCCCAGCTTAACCGCTTGGCCGATGGTGTGCGCAACCAGCTTGAAAGAGGTTTGCTCCTGCCATGAAACCCTTCCGAGCCTTGTTCAGCAAGAACATCGTCATACTGATACTTATAATTTCGGCCGCGTACCTCACGGGTCTATTATGGTTTGAGCGCATCTCCTCAAGCCGTAATTTTTTTTACACAATCGCTGAGGCTATGATGCCGGCCACGGCTCTGCCCGCCGGCTTCGAGCTTGTGTTCGCCGAGCCTGCGCGTATCGTAACGGGTTTTGCGAACATGTCCTATTCCGTGGACTACCTCACGGACGGCACGGCCGCGCTGGAATCGGCCTTCGGCGTACTGCGCTCCGCAAAACGCCAAGCCCGGCACACCGGCACGTCCGCGCTTTACTGGCCGGAGATACTGGCCGTTGAATCTTATATCTTGGAGTACCCCCTGCGCGTGCCGTATTCCCTTGTGGCGGGCGCGTGGGGCGGCGGCGCGAGTGCCTTCGGCGGCATTGTAACGGGCTTCGACGCGATTGTGATATCCCCCGGGCAAACCGGTGCCGACGGCATAAGCATCATCTTCATCGACTCCGCCTACGGATACGCCCACCGCTTCCGGCTGGACGACGAAGCCCTGCGCCTCTCACTCCGCGCCGAAATCAGCGCCGCGTCCACACAGGCCGGCGCTATCATGTTCAGCGCGTCGGGCGAGGCCGCCCCGCACATATTCGCGGCAAACGTGTTCATCCCCACATTCAGCGGCGGTGCCTATGCCTACGCGCCCCTGCGCGCCGTAAACCCTTACGCCGACGCTTCGGGCGAAATAAGCGCGGCCGGCCTGCTCCCGCGCGTCTCCGCGTTTTTTTCGCCGCCGGCGGCCATCACAAGCACCACCAACCCGGATGAGTTCATCTTCTCGGACGAACACACCGTGGTGCGCTTCTCCCACAGCAACATCCTGCAATACTCCAACCACCGCACAGGCCGCCACAACCAAACGCTCACCCCCGCGCAAGCCTACAGCGTGGCACGCGCCTTTATCGCGGCCGACGGCATGATCGGCGGGCGGGTCTACCTCGGCACATTTGCGGAGGACGCGGGAACCTTCACCTTCGGCTTCAACCTTGCCGCCTTCGGTTTCCCCGTGATAATGCCATACGGCTATGGCCTTTTGGCACCCATCGAAGTCACCGTGCGCGGCGCGTCCGTCACGGGCTACAGGAAGTGGGCGGCGGCCTTTGAACGCGCCAACACCACCCACACGGCCACCCTGGGCCTCTTCGGCGCGTATGACGCGATCCTCGACAGCCGCGCCGGCGCATACGCCCCCCACGCTTCGCCCTACATCACAGGCGCCAAACTGGCCTTCTACCCCGGCGCATACGGCGCGGGCGAGATCCCGCTGGTGTGGAAGCTGCGCTTCGGCGACACCGCCTACATAGTGCCGACACACATTCGTACCGAAGAGACTGCGGACACCGAGGAGTTCACTTATGCAGACTGACACCATCGCGGCCGTCTCCACACCCCCGGGAAGCGGCGGCATCGGCATTGTGCGCCTAAGCGGCCCGTTGGCTCTGCCGATACTGGGCAAGCTGTTCTCCCGCCCGGCCGAAAGCCTTGCCGCCAACACGCTCACCCACGGCAACATCTCCCACGGCGGCCGCATTATCGACGAAGTTCTGGTCGGCGTGATGCGTGCGCCGCACTCCTACACCCGTGAGGACGTTGCGGAGATCAACTGCCACGGCGGCCGCCTGGCCGTTACGCAGACCCTGCGCGCGGTGCTGGAACACGGGGCGCGCCACGCCGAACCGGGCGAGTTCACAAAACGCGCCTTCCTGAACGGACGTTTAAACCTTTCGCAGGCCGAGGCCGTTATCGACATCATCAACGCCAAGACCTCCGCCGCCCTAAGCGCGGCGCAGTCCCAGCTCTCCGGAACCTTCGCCCGCACTCTCGAGGCCGTTTCCGCCGAGCTTATCAACATGCTGGCGCGGCTGGAGGTCTCCATCGACTATCCGGAGTATGACGAGGCGGAGGTGAACCTCCGGGTCGTGTCGCGCACTGCCGCGCAGCTCGCGGCACAGCTTCGCAAGCTGGCCGAAACCTTCGAGGCCGGGCGTTACCTGCGCGACGGCGTGCAGACCGTAATACTGGGTCGGCCAAACGTCGGCAAAAGCTCCCTACTGAACCATCTTTTGCAAGCCGACCGCGCCATCGTCACAGACATCCCCGGCACCACGCGCGACCTGCTAAGCGAAAGCGTGAACGTCGGCGGCGTGCCGCTTGTGCTGACGGACACCGCCGGCTACCGCCAAACCGACGACCCCATCGAGGCCATCGGCGTGCAACGCGGGCTGGAGCGTCTGCCCGTCTCCCAACTTGTACTGCTCATGCTGGACGCTTCGCGCGAACTTACACCGGACGACCACGAGCTTATCGCCCAAGTTCGCGGCAAGACCACCGTCGTGCTGGCCAACAAGGCCGATCTTACGCCGGCTCACGATCCTGCCGCGCTGGAAGCCGCCTGCGCCGGGCTTTCCCACGGCGGCGTGATACGTATGTCGCTCACAAGCGGCCTTGGCACGGACATCCTGCAAGACCGTCTGGCCTCCCTCTTCCGCCTTGGCGAAATCGACACCGACGACGGCGCGGTCATCACGAACATCCGCCATGAGCAAGCGCTGCGCAAGGCCGTGTCCGCCCTGGACAGCGCGGTCAACGCCTGCGAAAGCGCGTTGCCGGAGGATATCGTCTCCATCGAACTCACTTCCGCCGCCAACGCCATTGGCGAAATCACCGGCGCAACCATCTCCGAGGACATCTTAGACAAAATTTTCAGCGAATTCTGCCTTGGAAAATAAACTATTGATAATTACTCCTATGCGTGATACAATATCTGTGGAGATTCTTTGCGCAAAGGGGGAATATTGTGCTGACAAGCATCTTCTATTACAAGTACTACCGCCCGTACATGTTCCGCACGGTGGAATCCTCCGGGGCTGTTTCGCCGCGCCGCGCGCCGATAGCCCAAAAACCGGAGCCGGAGCCGAACCTGTCGGTGCTGCTCAACAAATCTCTGAAAATGGACGTGATCTCGCACGCGCGGCAGACCAGCACCGCCGTAAACGGTGTGAAGGACGGCGCGCGGCACGTGGCCTCTGCCATGGAAAACTTCAACCAGCAAGCCTACTACGAAGGCCTGCCCGGCGCGACACACAACATCAGCGGCCGGCTTGCGGCCTTTGCCGGCGCGTTTAACCAATCCGTGTCCTTCATGTCAAACCAGCAACACAGCCAAGCCCTGCGGGACTTCGCCGAAGATCTGTCAAACCTGGTCTACGACAGCCGCCGCGAACTCGCCTTCGTAAACATCACCACACAGGACGGCCGCACTCTTGACTTCTTGGCCCCAAGCTTCCAAGAGAAGGATCAGGACGACCTGAACATCGCCTTCGGCGAAAGCATCGGCGTCTTTAACCGAACCTACAAGAACTCCGCCAACATGCTAAACCTGCCGCTTTCAGAACACATGAACTTCCAAGGCCTTAACTACTTCTACAACTACCGCCTGGGCACTCTCGTGGACGAAACCTTCAAGCTCATCGAGTCCGGCCTGATTATCGACAAAAGACTATGACTTTCAAACTCCGCCATGTGGAAGGCGGAGTTTTCAACATTCCCTACTAGGAGCGGGTACCATGTCTAATTCATTCTACGAAGTACCGGATAGCCCACTCAAGGAGGATCGCGGCCTGCTGATCTTCCTTGTGCTGACCATCGTTACCCTTGGCTTCTACGCGATCTACTTTTTCTTCAAGATTGGCGACGACATAAACTATATCGCCACGCCGCACGACCACAAGTACACCGTAAACTACGCATATATAGCGTTGTCGATGCTGTTCCTCAGTCTTTTAACGGGCTTCCTTCCCCTGCCGCCCTTATTCCGCACTGCGGGGTCTCTGGCGCACCTCGCTCTGATGATCTGCCAATATGTGTGGCTGCACCGCGTGTCGAACCGCATAGGCAGGGAGCTTACACGCCGCGGGATCGACTACAACTTCAGCGCGGTACAGTTCTGGCTCTGGAGCGTGCTTGGCGTGTTCATCCTCATCGGCCCATTGGTCTACCTATACAAGCTTTGCCGCGCCATGAACATGCTTGCGGCGGACTTCAACTACGAACTTATCGGCACCAAGGGCAGCCTGCAATGAACTGGGACAGAGCAAAGACCATGCTCATAGTCTGCCTGCTCGCGCTGAACATGTTCCTTGCGGCCATGTACATGACCTATGACGACGAATATGTCGTGACGCAGGACGACATCGCGGTGATCACGGCCTTGCTCGCACAGCAGGGCATAAGCGTCGCGGCGGCCGTCCCCGCGGGTTACGCGCCTGTGGATCAGCCCCTGCTCGCGCCGGCGTCCTACAACACCAACCTGCTGCTCGCCGCCTTCTTCGCCGATGCCTCCGGCATAAGCCAGACCTTCGAATTCGGCAGCCGCATCTTCACCTCGCCGGAGGGGCGGCTGACGGTGGAGGGCGACACTGTGGTGTTCGCGCCGTCGGCAGGCCGGTTCGCCCCGCCAAGCCCCGAAGAGTTCGTCCGCGGCAATACCCAACTCTTCCCGGGTTTCGTACACGCCGGCACCTACTACATCGGCGGAGCCTACGTCACCAACTTCTTCCAGCACTACGCCGAACACATCATCGCGTCCAACCGCCTAAGCTTCGTGTCGCGCGAACCCCACGGCCGCCCTCACGAGATCATCTACACCTTCCGCCGCCCCTCCGGCTTCGTGGGTGTTGCACAGCCCATCATCTCCGCGCCCCAAGCCCTCTTCATGTTCAAGCTGACAAGCGAACACAGCCCGCGCCCCCTCACCGTCTCGCAGATAGAACTGATACACCAACTCCCCCGCGAATCCGCCGCCGCGTTGACCCCGGCCGTTCCCTACTACCGCATTTCCGCAACCCACGGCCACTACGCAACACCCGCCGCGCCAACCCTAATTAACGCCGTAACAGGCGAAATAACCCCGGGAGACCCGCCATGACCATAATCACCGGCATAGCCTTCAACATAATCAACATCGCCCTGATCGTGCTGTTAGTCTACGTACTCATAACCGCCGCCAAGGTCCTGCGCAAGCTGGACAAGGCTCTCGATATTTGGCTTAGCGACCACGACAGAGATTAAGACCGCGGGGCGTTGCCCCACACCCCACAAGGGCTTCGCCCTTGACCCGCGACTATGAAGTTTGCTTGGCCAAAGGCTGCGCCAACCAAGTACAAATCCCATAGTTACGGGTCAAGGGCGAAGCCCTTGTGGGGTGCGGGGCAACGCCCCGCGGTCTGCCCACAAAGGAGACCCCATGGCATACATCCTAGCATTCGAAGGCATCGACGGCACCGGCAAGGGAACGCAGGCGCAGATTCTGCACGACCGTTTAACGGCTCTGGGTTCGCGCTGCTTGATGCTGTCCTTCCCGGACTATGACAGCTTTATCGGGCGCGACGTCGGCGTCTTGCTCTCCGGCCGGAACAGCGTCACGGCGGCCACCCTTGACGCAAAGTCTATGGCGTTGTGGTTCGCGGCGGAACGCTTCCGCACCTTTAACGCCGCCGACCGAAGCGGCTGCGACTACGTCATACTAAACCGGTATGTCATGTCCAACGCGGTATACCAGTCTATGCGCGTAGAGCCGCAGGAGCGCGACGCGTTCACCAAGTGGCTCCTGCATCTGGAACACACAGAGTTCGGTCTGCCCCACCCGGACACCTACTTCATCTTCGACGTACACGAAGAGCTGTCCGCCGCAAATGTGGCGCGAAAAGGCCACCGCGGCTACACCGGCGACAACCCGGACGTATACGAAGCATCCCCGCAGATCCAAACCGCCGTGCGCCGCGCCTACCGCGATATCGCAAGACATACCCGCAGCCGCTGCGAGTTCATCACATGCATGAACAAGGACGGATCAATGCGCCCCGCCCACGAAATCGCCGATGAAGTTTTCGCAAAACTGCCGGAGGGACACAGCTCATAAACACCTGTCCAAGCATTCCAAACGCACCACTATACGGAAGGAAATATCGCTTGCAGAATCGGCTATAACATGCTATAATCAGACAATAAATTAAGCGGATGCGAACGGGGTCTCTTGCCCTGTTCGCATTCGGCGTTTAACGGAAAAATATTAACTCCGGCGTTAATATTCAACAGTAGACCTCTTTCGAAACTAGACAATACCGGATTTGCGGATCAGTTTGGCGCAAGGCTGGGAGCTGACGCCGCCGCGAACCCTTGTGGTTCGCAAGTTAGGAATCGACGACTCATTGCGTGAAACCGGCCGCAAAGATGGTGCCGGCTAGTTTCGAAAGAGGTCTGGTAAACAGGAGCCTAAATAATGCCAAATATCTTGATACGCTCCGGATGCTGAACGTGTGTGGATCTGCTTAGTTCCAATCACCAATTGTTCAACGGCGTGTTCATGCGTATTCCGGCGTGGAGGGCAGAGCATATCGCTTCGCTGGATGAAGTATACTCCGTTGCGCCGTCGGTAACGTTTGGCACACCGCAGCCGCCCGGGGGCGTTCAGCCTGTAAGAGCCTGTTCAGTATCTTTTTCCCATTGGATTTGCGAGGCGATTTTTCGCCAGTTTAGGAACCGACGACGACGCGTACCCGCAGGGTACGTTAGAATGCTGT
>WRAA01000076.1 GCA_009780445.1 Defluviitaleaceae bacterium | reverse complement strand
TTCGGTTGTTGTGGAGAGGCTGCGAAGCCTCTTCCCCGCGCTTGACGAAGGTGTTGCGCAGCGGTGGGGCGGTTCGGCATCCGCGCCAAGGGCGGCGTTCGCGGGTGTGGGCGGGCTGCTTAGGCGGTTCCGCGCGGGCTGCGGGATGTCGGACTATGACGCGGCGGTGCTGGAGTTTTTCCGCGCAGAGCCAAACTTTGCCGCGCGGCTGGAGCGGCTGGAGCGTGTGTCCTTCGTTAGGACGAGCAAGAGGTTCCTGTCGCAGAAGTCCGTGGACATGCTGTATTTTACCGAGATGTTCTCCGACGTTTCGCGGCTGGAGAGGTATATGCAGTGCCCCTTCGCCTTCTTCGCGTTGTATAATCTGCGCCTGCGCGGCAGGCCGAGCTTCAAGGCTGGCGCGGCGGACTTCGGCACCTTCTACCACGAAGTGCTGAGAGACTTCGGCACGAGCCTCGCGCTTAACCGTTTGGATTGGCACGAGCTGGACACAGAGCAGATAGACAGGATCACGGACGGCTCTGTGGAGCGTATTTCGCAGGAGCTGGCCGACGGCGTACTGCTAAGCTCTCCGCGTTACGAATACATTGCCCAAAGGATGGCGCGCACCGCCAAGCGGTCTATCTGGGCGTTGGCACAGCACCTCCGACGAGGCAGCTTCACGCCTGTGGCAAGCGAAATAGGCTTCGGCGCGAACGCACCCATATCGGGCATCACCATCGAGACGGGGAACGGCCGCAAGCTTAGGCTGCAAGGCCGCATAGACCGTGTAGACATCTACGATTCCAACGGCAAGCGGTACGTGAAGGTTATTGACTATAAGTCCGGCAACGCGAGCTTCGACATCAACGACATCTACCGCGGCACACAGCTGCAGCTAATGACCTATCTGGATATCTTCATCAAGACGGGGCATGAATATCTAACGGACACAGACCGGAAACGCCCGGAACTCGCGCCCGGCGGGGTGCTGATATTCAAGCTGGACAACCCCATCTTGGACGAGGCGAAGCTGAAGAATACCGACATCTTGGAGGCTCTGCTGGGCGAATACAGGATGACGGGGCTGGTGCTTGCCGACGACGAAGTTATCCGCGCCATGGACGCGGAAATGGCGGGAACGTCCAACATTGTGCCGGTGAGCGTCAAGAAGGACGGCACCTTTGCCGCAAGAGGCACCAAGGTCGCGGACGAGGCGCAGTTCCGGCAGCTTCGGCAGGACGTGACGGCCAAGGCCGCCGAGATCGCGCGGCGTATGTCCGACGGTGATATCGAGGTTAACCCGATGGCGCGGCCCGGGGGCGGCACGGCTTGCACTTACTGCGGCTTTGCCAATATCTGCCATGTAGAAATTTCCGCAAGGGAGGGCGGCGCGGATGCTGGACTTTCTCAGCGTTAGGGCGGCGTCAGGTCTGTATCCGTTCCACATGCCCGGGCATAAGGGCAACGCCCGGTTCTTCCGCGGCATAGACCTAAAGTCCATGGACATCACCGAAGTGCGCGGGGCCGACAATCTGCGCTGTCCCGGCGGCATAATCCGCGTCCTGGAGGACAGGCTGGCGCAAGCTTACGGCGCGTGTCGCAGTCTTGTCTGCGTGAACGGGTCCAGTGCGGGGCTCCTGGCGGCGATGCTCTACACCGCGGGAGACGGCCGGAAGGTGGCGTTGGCGCGTAACAGCCACATTAGCGCGTTCAGCGGCCTTGCGCTCTCCGGTGCTGAGGCGGTGCTGCTTGCTCCGCAGGTTACGCCCTACGGATTCGCGGGCGGCGTAACGGCGGAGGATGTTGCGGCCGTGCTGGCGGCGTACCCAGAGGTTCGGGGCGTGTTTGTCGTCAGCCCTACGTATGAGGGGCTGTGTTGCGATATCGCCGGGATTGCAGGGGTGACGCGCGGCCGCGGCGTGTTGCTTGTGGTGGACGAGGCGCACGGGGCGCACTTCGGCCTGCACCCCGCCTTTCCCGCGAGTGCGGTCTCCTGCGCGGATATCGTCGTGCAGTCCCTGCACAAGACCATGCCCGCGCTGAACCAGTCCGCCGTGGTACACGTCGGCCGCAACGTTGATGCCGAAAGGCTCAAGATGTGCCTGAACATGGTGCAGACCACCAGCCCGTCCTACGTAGCTATGGCGATGATGGAACGCTGTGCGGACATAGCGGCAGACCCGGCGAATTTTGAGGCTTACGCCGCCGCGCTTGCAGAGCTTCGGGCGCGGCTTGGCGGGTTGCGCAATATCGGCCTGGCCGGCAGGGAGCTGTGCGGCAGCTTCGGCGTGGCCGACGCGGACGGCGGCAAGCTGGTGTTTGTGGCCAACAGGGGGAAGGGGCGCGATATATATACGCGTCTGCTGGAAGGTTACGCGCTGGAGCTTGAAATGTACGGCCCGGCGCACGCCGTGGCAATGACAAGCCTTGCGGACACGCCGGAGGGTTTCGCGCGTCTGGCAGATGCGGTTTGCCGGCTGGACACAGAGCTGGAGGCCCACGCGCCCGCCCGCCCGCCGGTTTACCGCCCGCCCGCCCGGTTCTCCGTGCCGGCAATGTCCGCCCGCAGGGCAATGCTGCGCCCTTCGCGCGGCTGCAAGCTGGACGACGCGGCCGGCCGGGTCTGCGCCGCGCCCGTCACGCCGTATCCGCCCGGCATACCGCTCCTCGTTCCCGGCGAAATAATTGACGAAAGTGCCGCGCACCACTTGAAAAGTTTGGCGTTTGACGATATAATGATAGACGGAATATCCGAAGGCATGATAAAGGTTGTTGATGGGGATAATTTAACAGACCTCTTCCGAAACTAGCCGACACCATCTTTGCGGCCGGTTTCACACAATGCGTCGTCGCTTCCTTCTTGCGAACCGCAAGGGTTCGCGGCGGCGTCAGCTCCTAGCCTTGCGCGAAACTGATCCGCAAATCCGGTATCGTCCAGCTTCGGAAGAGGTCTAATGGTGAGGTATGATGGGCATTAGCGTTTCGGATATTGTGTACGCCGCGGTTGCCGCGCTGGGGATCACGTGGGTGGTGGAGTTCTTCCTGCGAAGGTTCAGCGCGATGTTTGCGCGCCCCGCGATCTTCGAGTACAGGCAGGGAGACGCCGAGCATATTGTGCGCAAGTGCTGCGCCCTATTCCCGAAGGATGTCGTGAGGTTTCGCGGCGAAGTCTACACGCGCGGCATGTTTGTAAGCATAACCGCGCCGGAGCGGAAGGCGCTGCAGGGCAGCCTTGTCGGCTCCGATTACGACAACACGATATGCCTGCTAACGGGAAAGCACATCATCATCCACGACATGTCCAACATCTATATCAGTGAAGTGAGGCATCCTCATTGTGGCTGAGGTAAAGGTTATATTCTTCGATGTGCAGAGAAACGGCGAAAGCTTTCGGCAGGACCTGCAACGATCCCCCGATTTTAAGCTGATCGCCAGCGTAACAACTCTGAACGAGCTTAATAACGCCGTGAAAGGGGCTGACGCGTCCGGGCCGGGCGTGATAGTTCTGCTTTACTGCGTGCCAAATGTTAACATAACGCCGGAGGTGTTCCTGTACATAGCGGAGGCACAGCTAAAGACTGTTGCGGTGTGCGGAAGTGTGGCCCAGGGTTTTGGACTGCTCAAACGCGGCGTAAACGACATGGTTGTGTCGGACGATAACAAGACGGCCTTCTTTTTCAAGTCTCTTGCTTCGCGCTCCAGAACCCTTCTTGAAGAAGCGGGGAAGCAGCGCGCCGTAAAGAGGGAGATCGGCACTCCGGTGCGGAGCGTGGTGGCCATGGGTTCCTCCACCGGCGGAACGGAATCAATTGTGAAGATTGTCGAACAGCTTCCCCACGATACGCCGCCCGTGCTTATCGTGCAGCACATGCCGCCCATTTTCACGAACCTGTTCGCCAAGCGGCTGAACGGGCTTGCGAAGATGACGGTGTGGGAAGCGCGTGACGGCGACGAGCTAAAGAACGGCCTGCTGTTGATAGCTCCGGGGGACAGGCAGATGCTGGTGGAATCCCGCGCGGGCAAGTTGGTTGTGAACTGCTCCGACGAACGGCCGGTGTCCGGGCATTGCCCGTCGGTGGACGCGCTGTTCCGCACGGTGGCAAGCGTGGTGGGCAGGAGCGCGATAGGCGTGATCCTGACCGGCATGGGCGCGGACGGCGCGAAAGGTATGCTGGAGATGTACAAATCGGGCGCGTATACAATCGGGCAGGACAAGGAATCCAGCGTGGTGTACGGTATGCCTAAAGCGGCCTATGACATAGGCGCGGTGGGCATACAGCTCCACCTTGACAAAATTGCGGAAGCAATCTTGGCGCAAGCCGCCAAGATCAAATGACCTGTCCGCTAACCCGACAGGTCAGTATAGAGGGGATGATGAGATGAGTTTTATTGCCGGTATTAAGGAAAGGGCTAAGGCCGCGAACAAGAAGATAGTTCTGCCGGAATCGTATGAGGCGCGTAACCTTGCCGCCGCGGCGAAGATCTTGGAGGAGGGCATCGCCCAAGTTGTGCTGATAGGCGAAGAGGCAAAGCTTCGTGAAGCCGCCGCCGGGCAGGATATCAGCAAGGCGATAGTGATCGACCCGGCGAGCTACGACAAAATGCCGCAGCTTGCGCAAAACCTCTATGAGATGCGCAAGGCCAAGGGCATGACCTTGGAGGACGCAGAGAAGCTTCTGCGGGAGGATCCGCTGTACCTTGGCGTAATGCTCGTGAAGGAAGATATTGTGGACGGAATGGTGGCCGGCGCGATAAACGCAACGGGCGACGTTCTGCGCCCCGCCCTGCAAATCCTCAAGACAACGCCCGGCGTGAGCCTTGTGTCGTCCTTCTTCATCATGGTGGTGCCGAACTGCGAGTTAGGGGACGACGGCGTGTTCGTGTTCTCCGACTGCGGCCTGGTGCAGAACCCAAGCGCGGAAGAGCTTGCGGCCATCGCGGTTTCCTCCGCCGCATCCTTCGAGCAGATTATGGGCACACAGGCGCGGGTGGCGATGCTGTCGCACTCCACAAAGGGTTCCGCCAAGCATCCTGATGTGGACAAGGTTACACAGGCCACGGAGATAGCCAAGAAGGCCAACCCGGCCCTGATGCTGGACGGAGAACTCCAGCTTGACGCCGCCATCGTGCCGTCTATCGGCGCGTCCAAGGCGAAAGGCTCCGACGTTGCCGGCCGCGCAAACGTGGTCATCTTCCCGGATCTGGACTCGGGCAACATCGGCTACAAGCTGGTGGAGCGTTTGGCAAAGGCCGAAGCCTTCGGCCCGGTAACCCAGGGCATAGCAAAACCCGTTAACGACCTTTCGCGCGGATGCTCCGCCGAGGATATTGTCGGCGTGGTTGCCATAACTGCACTACAGGCCGCCGCGAAATAATTTCACTATACAAGGGAGAAGATCACATGGATGTACTAGTGTTAAACTGCGGAAGTTCGTCGCTGAAGTACCAGCTTATTGATATGTCGAGCGAAAGCGTGCTGGCCAAGGGGCTTTGCGAGCGCATCGGCATCGAAGGCTCCAACATGAAACATTCCCCAGCCGGCAAGGACGACTACAAGGTGGAAACACCCATGCCGACCCACAAGGACGCAGTGAAGCTTGTGCTGGAAGCCCTTGTGGATCCCGGCCACGGCGTTATCGCCAACATCAGCGACATCAGCGCGTGCGGCCACAGAGTTGTGCATGGCGGCGAGAACTTCGCGCAGTCCGTGCTTATCAGCGCGGATGTTATGAAGGCTCTGGAAGAGTGTTCACAGCTTGCGCCCCTGCACAATCCGGCAAACATAATCGGCATCGAGGCGTGCCAAGCGTCATTGCCGAACGTGCCGCAGGTGGCGGTGTTCGACACATCCTTCCACCAGACAATGCCCGAAAAGGCCTTCCTCTACGCCCTTCCCTACGAATACTACGAGAACCACAAGATCCGCAAGTACGGCTTCCACGGCACAAGCCACCGTTATGTGTCGCAGGAAGCGGCGAAGCTTCTGGGCAAGCCCTACGACAGCCTGAAGCTCATCAGCTGCCACCTGGGCAACGGAGCCAGCGTCTGCGCCATTGACGGCGGCAAGTCCGTTGACACATCCATGGGCCTCACGCCGCTGGAAGGATTGGCAATGGGCACCCGCTGCGGCGATCTGGATCCGGCCGTACTCACCTTCGTAATGGAGAAGGAGGGTCTCACGGCGCAGCAGGTTGTTGACGTGTTTAACAAGAAGTCCGGCGTGCTGGGCGTGTCCGGCGTATCCAGCGACTTCCGCGACGTGGAAGGCGCGGCGGCGCAGGGCAACGCGCGGGCGAAGGCCGCTCTGGATCTCTATTACTACAGAGTCGCCAAGTATGTGGGCGAATACGCCGCCGCAATGAACGGCGTTGACGCGGTAATCTTCACCGCCGGTCTGGGCGAAAACTCCAAGGAAGCCCGCGCGGCCATCTGCGGCTATCTGGGTTATCTCGGCATAAGCGTAGACACCGCCAAGAACGACGTGCGCGGAAAGACGGCGGACTTCGCCACGGCGGATTCCAAGGTTCGCGCCCTCACCATTCCCACCAACGAAGAGCTGGTTATCGCGCGGGACACAAAAGAACTGCTTGACAAGTAGCGGCGCAATGTTTATAATGCAAGGGGTCTGTTGTAATGGTAATTGATTTTAGGGCATTGGTTGCGGGTGTGCCGCAGGATTTTGAGTGTGTTTGTCTGCGCAGCTTGCCGGAAGGTTATGGCCTGACGGCCGCCTGCCCCGTAAGGGTGCGCGGCAGGGCCACAAAGCTGGACGCAAGCACATGCGTGTGCGAAGGTACGGTCAGCGCGAAGCTGCGCTTTGAGTGCGGACGCTGCCTGGGTGATGTCGAGTGCGAGGTATCGCCCGACTTTCACGAAAAGCTGGAACACGCCCCCGGTGCCCAATCAATCGACATTTCAATGACGATAGACGAACATATTATCCTTTTCATTCCGCAAAAGGTTCTTTGCGGCGAAGATTGCAAGGGCTTGTGCAGTTCATGCGGCGAGAACCTGAACAATCAGAACTGTGACTGCGAACCAGAAATTGATCCGCGGTTCGATGTGCTGAAAGATCTGTATTTAGAAGGAGGTGAACGCGATGGCAATTTGCCCAAAAGGTAAACTATCCAAGGCCAGACGCGACAAGAGAAGAGCGCAGACTTGGAAGATAGCTATGCCGAACCTTGTCAGGTGCAGAAAGTGCAGCGAGCTTGCGCTGTCCCACAGAGTATGCAAGGCTTGCGGTTCCTACAACAAACGCGAAGTCGTAAAGGTAGACTAATCAGATGATTGACGGAAAATATGTAATAGCTCTGGACGCGATGGGCGGTGACAATGCCCCTGCAGCAATTGTTGCGGGGGCTGTTGCCGCGCTTGCCAATCCCGATGTGATGCTGCTGCTGGTCGGCAAGGACGATGTGGTTTCGGCGGAACTGGCCAAGCACAGCTATGACAAGAGCCGCATACGTTTAATCAGCGCGGCAAGCGTGATAACCAACGACGACCACCCCGCTGCGGCCATCAAGGGCAAGAAGGATTCGTCCATGGTGGTGGGCATGAACTTGCTGAAGGCGAAGCAGGCGGAGGCCTTTGTGAGCGCGGGCAGTACCGGCGCGCTGCTTGCGGGTGCTACGCTTATCGTCGGCAGGATAAAGGGCATCGAACGCCCGGCCATCGCCACGGTGATACCAAGCGTGGACCGCCCGTTCCTGCTGATAGACAGCGGGGCAAATGTGGACTGCAAGCCGTCCTACCTCTATCAGTTCGCCGTGATGGGCTCGGTGTACATGAAGTCTGTGCTGGGCGTGGAGCGGCCGCGCGTGGCCTTGGCCAACATCGGCGCGGAGGAAGAGAAGGGCAATGCACTTGCGAAGGAGAGCTATCTGCTGCTTAGCAAGAGTGAGCTGAACTTTGTCGGCAACATCGAAGGCAACAGGATACCGCTTGGCGAGGCCGACGTGGTTGTGTGCGACGGTTTCACCGGCAATGTGATATTGAAGCTGTTTGAAGGCCTGTCGAAGGCTCTGTTCGGCATGGTGAAGGCGGCTCTAAGCTCGAGTCTTTCGGCGAAAATCGGCGCGTTGCTCTCGATGAGCGCGCTTCGCGGGCTTAAAAAGAAGTTTGACTATGCGGACATCGGCGGCGCGCCGTTTCTTGGCCTAAAATCCCTGGTGGTGAAGGCGCACGGCTCCTCCGGGCAGCGCGAGATCACCGGCGCGATAAACCAGTGCGTGCTGTTCATCTCCGCCGACATAGTTACACGGATCGAACAGCTGATCCTAGCGTCGTCCGGCACAGACTTAGGGCGTGTTTGAAAACCCGCTTTCGGCGAATTTTCGAGCATAATTTTTTGCCGGGCTAGGAAGCGACGACGACGCGAACCCTCGTGGTTCGCTAGGAGGAGATGACGACGCACGGCG
>WRAA01000075.1 GCA_009780445.1 Defluviitaleaceae bacterium | reverse complement strand
GAAACGGCCCCTGCAAGGACTGCCGGCGGCTGTCCGGCGCAAGTTCCACGCCAAGCGCGTTCAAACCGGCGCGTTCGCTGTCCGTCAGCAGAGCGTCCTCCTCCTTCTTCGCCGGAAGGATGCCGTCGTTCGCGCCCAGCACCACCAGGGCGGCTATCCTCGGCAGGCGCGTGCGCTCGGCACTGCCCACGATCACCTGATCCAGCGTAGGCGGAATGATGCCCATGTCCGCGGACTTCACGCCCACCTGCAAAATCTTGGCGAACATATCAGGCGTAACTTCCTCCTCGCCCATGATCTCCACCATCTTCTCCAGCACGGCCACAAGCTTGGCCAGCACCTGCATATAGGCGGGGTCGGCCAAACCGCGCTCCGGCACGCCCATCTTCTCCAGCATGTCGAAGAGGCGCACGGCATAACTCCCCACAGGCGCGGGTCTGCCGCGCTTGAACTTGCCGGCGAAGGGGGCCAGCATGTCCACAACACGCTTGCGGAGCGCGTTCAGCTTCTCCCGGTGGAACCGCCCGTCCTCGAAGCCCCTTGCCCACAACTTCACGCGCCACTTGCTCCCGCGTATGCCCATCTTCAGCGTATAGTTCTCGAGAAGGTCCACATCATCGCGGGACATGTCCGTCAGGCCGGTCTTTAGGAAGGCGATAACATCTTCGTGGCGGAAGTCGTATGCTGGCACGTTTGCCGCGGAGCAGAGCATCTGCGAAAGAGGGTGCAAGGTTATGCCGTGCCGCACGTCCAGAAAGTGCGGTATCTCGTTGGCGGAAAACGCCGCGGCGATCTCCCTCTCGTAGTCCTTGGGGTTTGCGCAGACCACGGCTATGTCGGAGTACCTAAGGCCGTGTTCGCGCACCAGTCTTACGATGTAACCCGCCGCGTGAGCGGCTTCATCGTGCTTGCCGTATGCGCCCGCAGCCGATATGCCCGCGGGTGCGTCATCAAAGGTGTGTACGTCGTAATCAAGGTAGTGCTTCTCCAGGAACGCAAGCGCGGGCGACTGCGCAAACCTGTGCTTTTCCGCGAGAATAACAGGCCGCGCCACCTCCGCGCCGCAGGTACGCGCAAGCTCTGTGATACGCGTCACGCAGAACTTTATCTGCGCCATGGGGTCGTTCTCCGCAATGCTTGGGTAGCTCGTGCCGCCTTCGCCGAAACACAGCACCACGCTCACCTGTTCGGCCTTGCGCAGAAGCCCGCCGATTATGCCGTACTCCTGCGCGGTGAAGCCCGTGAAGCCGTCTATCCACACCCGCGCCCCCGCCAACAGCTCCGAGTCCGCAAGCTTGTCCGGCACAAAGTTGGCGGCCTGTTCCGTGATGATGTACCTTTCGCTGACATAGGATGTGTACAGCTCGTACAGCCGCGCGATATCCGCCAGCTTGTAGGCCGGTATGCTCCGCTCCCCTTCCCGCGCGGACACCGCTTGGGCGCAGCGAAGCAGATCGCCGGGCGTTTGGCCGTACATGGCGAACTCGCGGAAGGCTCTTTCGCAGATATCCACGAAACCCTCCTGCTCCGCGGCCTGCGCGAAAAATTTCAGCTCCGCCCCATGGCGCAGGAGCAGCTTCTGCAACAGCATCTTCTTGCCGATTTCGTCCAGGAGCTTGCCGCGCAGCTTGCCCGTTTTCGAGAACGTGTGATAGCAGAGCCGCTGGAAGCTAAGCACCTGCGGCAGGACTATCGCGCCCCTTGGCGAACATTCGCACAGCAGCCTTTCCGACTCCAGAGTAAACTGCTCCGGCACTATGTACAGAAGGTTCGACGTCTGCGTACCGCCCTGCGCGGCCCTGGTGATCTCCTCGAGACACCGCCGCGTCTTGCCGGAGCCGGAGCCGCCGAATATGTATTGCAGGCGCATGTCCCGCCCTCCCTCATACGACAAGGGCGGCAAGCCCATCGTGCCTGCCGCCCTGCCAATCTTGTTCTACAACCTGTGCATCTCGACAACGATCGTTTCGTTCACCACATACGCGTTGATGCGGACAGGATACTCGTGAGGGTTCACGAACTTCAGATCCTTCACGCCATAGCTTGTGGCCGCGTCCTTGCCGCGTTCGATATAACCGACGTCCAGCGAGTGTTCGTGGCGTTCGGTGATCTCCATGCCGGCTTGCTTCGCGGTGTTGAACAGGGTTGAGCTTACCTGGCACACGCCGCCGCCGTAACATTGGCTGCGCCGTCCGCTGTTGAACACCATGCCCAGCATGAAGCCGTTGCGCTTGGTCGTCGGCCCCACTGCTGTGTTGAACGAAAACTCTTCGCCGGGTTGAACGACAGATTCGTCGATCTTCTGCCCGGCCAAGGTGATGTTGTGGGCGCGCGCCCTCTTAGGGTTCTTGAACTGCGTGCTAAACTCCGCTATCTTGCCCTGCGACTGTGTTTCGGAAGCGTTAACCGCCGTGGTCAGCGGGCCGTCAACATAACCGCCGCGCGTCACTCCCGCCCTGTGCTGTCCGTAGTTCATAGGCTGGTACGCATAACAGCCGGCAAACATCACAAGCGCGAGGATCATCGCAGCCATGGGATACATGTATCTCATCGTTTCATCACTCCTTCATGTTCGTGGTGATGAAACTAGTATTTCCGCATTACCGCAACATATCCTGCGTATCGTTGCCAAGTATGAACTGCTTTAGCAGTTCATACTACAACGCGGCGATTTGCGCGAATACGAACACGAGGCCGATGACGAACCCCAGCAAGCCGCCCAGCGCGATAACGATACCAAGTTCGCGCCGCACAACACCCAGCACCAGAGATTCAATTTTTTCCACGCCAAACATATTTATCTGGTCCTGCACAAGTTTTTCGACGTTCAGCGAAGCCGCCACCATCGGCGCGAGGCGTGCGGGTGCCTTTTTGGCAAGCTCCGACACTGCCGCTTTCAAGGCCGCGATGTCGTCCTTGCCGAAGCTTCGCGCAAGATCCTTCACGGGCGCGCTGCGCAGGCTGTCCAGCCATTGTTCCAGAGCCGCGGCGGCGGTGTCCGCCAGCACGGCGGCGGCCTCATCGGCATATCTGTGCATCACCGCGCGCAGGTCGTCCCAGGCGGCGGGATAGTGAGTGTCTATCAGGGCGGCGATGTCGAGGCTGTGCAGCCGTTCGCAAAGCAAGCCGGCCAACCTTTCGGACTGACCGCTTGCGAATTCCCGAAGAAGCGGCATATGGCTTTCAAGCGCGGCGGCGTAATGGCTCACAGGGTATTCCAGCCGCGCCGTAAGCTCCTGCGCGGCCTTCTCCGCAAGAGAGCGCATTGCGGCTTCGTCCTCCAACATGTCCAGGGCGTGCTGCTTGATGCTCGCGTAGACCTTCGCCGGGTTCACGAAGGCCCGCGCCAATGCGCTCAGATTGTCGTCAATGACCTTGCGCGTGAGTTCCTCCAGCTTTTCGTCCAAGTCCTTATTCTCGAGGCTTGCCGCCAGCATCGGCGGAAGGCGCCGCACGGCGGCCTCCACCAAGGCGGAACGCGCCTTTTCGAGGTTGTCGCCGAGATACTCCGCCACGGGCGTGTCGTTGCGTATCAAGTCCTCCAGGATGTTCCGGCCGGCCGGGATCTCCTTGACACAGCCTTGCAAGGCCGGTCCATGTTCCCGCGCGGCCTCCGACAGAGCGCGCTCGATCTCGCCGCTTCGCACATACGCCGCCACGCGGCTGTGCAACAGCTCCGCCGCGCCTGTCTTGCACGCGGACGAAGTAAGCACGCCCCGCACGGCATCCACCAGCCGCCGTTCGGCTTCACGCGCCGCGGCTTCGCCCCCGGGTATCTTCGCGCGTACAAACTCTTCCGCGCTAAGCTCACAGGCCTCCGCCGCGTCCAGCATATCGTCAATGGCCTTGCACGCGTGTTCGCGCAGCTTCCGCGTGTTCTCCGGCGAGGACAACGCCTCCGTCAGCACATTACCCGTCAGGATATGCTCCCCCACCGAGCGCCCGATCTTCCGCGCAAGCTCCGCCCTGCGCGTGGGTATCACCCCCGGCGTGAAGGGCAGGCGAACGCCAAACAGCCGTTTCTCCGCATACGGGCGAAACAGCATCCTAATGGCGATCCAATTCGTAAAAAAGCCGATGACCGCGCCGCTAACCGGTATAACGAGCATACCGTAGACCGATTCAGTCATTGCTGTGTAGATTGTATGACAGCATCATAAGGCTGTCCAGCAAGTGTACATCCTCTACGATAACACCCTCCGGCACCTTCAGTTCGAAGGAGGCAAAGTTCCACACCGCGGTAATACCGGCCTTCACGATACGGTTCACGACATCCTGCGCGCCCTTGCTCTTGAGCGTAAGCGCGGCGATATCAACCTTACCCGACGCCGTGTAGTCCTCCAGCTCGTCAATATGCTTTACGACGCACTTGCCCACTCTTCTGCCGCAGATCTCCGGGCTGATGTCGAACACCGCCTTCACGACAAAACCCATGTTCTCGAACCTGGTATAGTTCGCCAAGGCCTGACCCAGGTTCCCCGCGCCGATTATGATAAGGCCGTACTCGCGGTCAAGCCCCAGAATTTTGCCGATCGCTTCCCGCAGGATCCGCACGTTATAGCCGTAACCCTGCTGGCCGAAGCAACCGAAGTGGTTCAGATCCTGACGGATCTGGCTGGCCGTAAGGTTCATCTGCCCGGCAAGCTCCATCGACGAAACACGCGAAACATCCGACTCCATCAAGTAACCAAGGTGGCTGAAGTACCTTGGCAAACGCTTTATAACCTGCTGTGATATCGCTTTGCCCTTCGACATAGTATGCCCACTTTCTTAACATATAGCAACCCAAATTAGCTCGCTAACAGCTCTGCGAATTTCGTAATAGCTGTTCTGGTTGAAAACCGTCCCGGTCAGGCGCAGGATTTTTCGCGTATGGCTAGGGCGTGTTTGAAAACCCGCTTCCAGCGGATTTTCGAGTGATTTTTTCGCCAGACTAGGAAGTGGCAAACGCCGCGAACCCGCAGTGGTTCGCAAGTTTAACACTGACGACGTATGGCGGAAAAAGCACCGAAAATACGTCGGAATGGGTTTTTCAAACACGCCCTAGGAAACGACAACGACGCGTGCCCATTTAGGCACGCTAGACGGAGTTAACGACGCCATACGTGAAAAAGACAAGCCTGATGGGATGGTTTTCAACCGGAACAGCTATAATTTTCTCACAACAGAATTATACATGATCGTCAAAAAAAAGTCAATATGTTCAGATGCCTATAATGTCTATGCCTACAGGGCAGTGGTCACTGCCGTATACATCGTTTAGGATAAACGCGTCCGTTATATTGGCGGCGAGAGATTCCGACACTATCACATAGTCGATGCGCCAGCCCACGTTCCTCTCGCGGGAGTTGCTCATGGGCGACCACCACGTGTACGCCTCTGTGCGGTCCGGATACAGACGGCGGAAGGTGTCCACAAAACCGCGCTCCAGCAGGGACGTCATCTTGCCGCGTTCCTGCGGCGTGAAGCCCGGGTTCTTGGTGTTGGTCCGCGGGTTCGCCAAGTCTATCTCGTTGTGGGCGACGTTCAGATCACCCACGAGGATCACGGGCTTACCGGCCTCCAGCGATTTAAGGTACGCCGCGAAGGCGTCCTCCCACTCCATGCGGTAGTCCAGCCTAAGCAGCTCGTGCTTCGAGTTTGGCGTGTAACAGTTGACCAGGAAGAACTTGTCGTACTCCAGCGTGATGACGCGGCCTTCCGTGTCATGCTCCGCTATGCCGATGCCATAACTCTCGGAAAGCGGCTCCTGCTTCGAGAATATGGCCGTTCCGGAATAACCCTTCTTCTGCGCGCTGTTCCAGAACTGAAACCGGCCTTCCAGCTCGAAGTCGGCCTGCTCCCGCATCATCTTGATCTCCTGCAAGCAGATTATGTCGTAGTCGCCATTGTTGTAGAAGTCCAAGAAACCCTTCTTCACACACGCCCTAAGCCCGTTTACGTTCCACGAAACTATCTTCATACCGTACCCCTTCACATCATTAGTCGTTGTAAAAAAACGTGAGTTCGATGAACAAAAACCGTTCATCGAACTTTGATTACATCCGCACAATTTGCGGAAAGAACACCGCAAATTCTGCGGATAACCTGAAAAATGCTTCGCATTTTCAGCCGCTTACGCGGCTGGTTCGCCTTCGTCGAACTCAGGTTAAAAAAGAACGGGGAGCCGAAGCCCCCCTGTATGTTGCAATCTTTAAGGTCTGGTTAGTTTTGCAGTGCCTGGCTGCGGATTACGTTGAAGGCTTCCTGCACGGCGTTCTGGTGGTCCTGGGTGTGGCGTTGGTTGCCGTTGTGCGTTCTGGAACCGTGGAAGTGTATGCACACATGCCCTTGCATACCGTTGCCGACGATTGTGGATCCCGCATGGGGCATACCGTTAATGGAGGCCGCAATGTGCCTTCCGTTAACCGATACGATGATCGGCCTTGTGGCCCAGCTCCAGACCCCGCCGTATGTGCGGCGCATTATGTCGGTGTCGGCCTGCGTAACCGTTTCTACGTCGGAATGGTTGCCGTTGCCCATGTTTCTGACGCTGTAGACAAGGCCTGTTCTGACGTCTGTGATCTGCGCAACCTGTCCGCGTGCCCAGAAGTTGCGCACGTAGGACCACGGAAGCAGCTCCACCGTGCCGATGTGGCTTGGCGCGGTTGGGTATACGAACTGACCCGCCGCTACGAGGCGCATTTCCTCAAATTCCCATTCAGCTACTACGAACTGGGAGTTCACGTAACCCATCTGCCCGTTCGCGCGGACCTGGCTCCAGTTCCATGGGTCGAAGTCCCAGAGTTCGATCACCGTTCCCGCGTCCAAGACTTCTATGATAGGGTCGTTGGTCGAAGGGCCGGTGCGCAGGTTTACATTACCGGATACAACAAAGTCTGTGTTGAAGAAGTTGTCGATATAGTCCCACCCGGGAAACTCAACAACCTCGGCGATAACCGCCCATGGGTCATACTCGGCGTGCGCCGGAACGATTGTGCCGTAAACAAACACCAGCATCGCCATCAGCGCGTAAGCACCGCGCTTGGCTATGTTCAAAAATTTCGTCTTCCTCATAATCAACATCCTTTACTATATGCGAGTGATGTAAGCTATTGAATTAACATCAGCTTAACATCTCCGTAACAATTTGTCAAGAACTTTTTTAATTGTTACGAATTTGACATTTACCGCGCTTACTTGACGGCATATCCTCGCATTATTCCTTGCTGAAAAGGTTCGTACTCATGTACTTCAGGCCGCAGTCGTTTATAACAATCCCTACCTTCTTGCCCGGTTCTTCGTTTTGTAACAATTTCACGGCCGCCATAACATTCGCGCCGGATGAGAAACCCGCGAAAACACCTTCCAACTTCGCCAGCATGTGCGTGGTTTCCACAGCTTCGTCGTCGGTGATGGCCACTGCGCCGTCCATAAGGTCGCGCCGCACAAGCTCCATTTCCTTGGCATAACCCCCGCCCTGTATGCGGTGGCTCGAACCTTCGATGACCTCTCCCTTGTAGAACGCGCAACCGTAAGGCTCCACCGCATAACATCGTATGGCGGAATCAATATCTTTCAGCGCCTTGGCATAACCCGTGAACGTACCGCCCGTGCCGATAAAGTCCGCAAAGACCTCGATCGTGCCGCCGGACTGATTCCACATCTCAACGGCCGCGGCACCTTGCGCCTCGGCGTTGTCAAAGTTCTTAAACTGGTTGACATAGAACGCGCCTGTCTCTTCAACAAGTCGGTCGGCCTCTTGTTCCACCAGCAGCATGTCCTCTCCGGACACCTTGCCCTTTACCGCCCCGGGTGCCTGATCCACCAGCCTAAGTTCGCCGCCGAAGGCCTCGATCATCCTCATTCTCTCGATGGAGTTCCCGCGGGAAAGCACGCATATAAATTTGTAGCCCTTGGCGGAACACACCATGGCAAGGCCTGTGCCTGTATTGCCGCTTGTCATCTCAATAACGGGCTGGCCAGGCTTTAGCAGGCCTTTTTGCTCCGCAAGCTCGATCATACCCAGAGCTATCCTGTCCTTCTTCGAGAAGCTGGGGTTCAGGTACTCCAGCTTTGCGTAGATGTCGCCTATATAGCCAAAGTGCTGCTTTATCCTGTCCAAGCGCAGAAGCGGAGTATTACCGATTGCCTGCGTGATACAGCTGATATACTTGTCCATGTACGATTCGCCCCGTTCATCTCATATGTAGTTTGTTTACGCTAACAAGTTTGTTTACGCTAACGGAATCGTACCATATCTCTGTTAAAATGTCAATCTCCATCATTTGTTACGGAGTATAGCTGTTCCGGTTGAAAACCGTCCCATCAGGCGCGGGATTTTTCACGTAGGGCCAGGGCGTGTTTGAAAACCCGCTTCCAACGGATTTTCGAGTGATTTTTTCGCCAGACTAGGAAGTGGCAAACGCCGCGAACCCGCAGTGGTTCGCAAGTTTGACACTGACGACGTATGGCGGAAAAAGCACCGAAAATACGTCGGAATGGG
>WRAA01000074.1 GCA_009780445.1 Defluviitaleaceae bacterium | reverse complement strand
GACCCCGGCACGTCCTACCAGTTCCGCGTGCGTATTGTGGACTCGAACGGAGTTGCGTCCCTGTTCTCGAACGTCGAGAGCTGGCGCACAGAGTTTGATCAGGCAGGCGCCGAGGACGACCGTATCGCCGGAGACTGGATGGAGTGGCTGCGCCGCGAAATGGAACGGCTCCTGCGCACGCCATACTGGGTGATTGCCAACACGGAACACGTGTTCGAGGTGATATTCAGGCCGACAATGACCGACGTGATACTGGCCACGCCCGATTCCCACATCCGTATGCCGTCGTCTCCCTTCGCGGATGTTAACCGCACCGTATACCACATTCCAATGTCGGTGTACACCGCCGCGGCGGCCGCCGACCGTGGTTTTGTCGTGACACACGGCGACATGCAGATCCTTCTGCCGCCGGGCTTCATAGATTTGGCCAACAACCCGGCCGTGCTGGCAATGCGCACCGCCATCGACAACCGCGACTTTGCCGATTCCACAGTGCGCGTGAGCATCACCTGGGCAGATGTGGAAGAGGTGGACGGCAACGAGGCTCTAAGCCGCGCCGCCGATGTCGGATTCGAGATTATCGGCACCAACCAGGGCCTTGCGGCGTGGGACAGATCAGTTGCGCAGGAACTGGCGAACAGCATCGAACGATGGGCGTCTATGGAGCCCGACAGCCGCTACCTCTACTTCGAGGCGATCCGCAACGCAGTGCGCAGCGGCACCACCAGCCAGGATATCTCGCGCTATGCCCTTGCGATCCTGGAGGTCACCGAGTCCAACATTGTGAGCATCGTAAACGGAATGCTGGCAGGTGTTATGCGCTCCGGCTTTGAGACGCAAACGATAGAACGCGCAATGTTCATCACCATTGGCGGGCTGGACGACAACGCCGCCGTGCAGGGCTTCACCAACTTCGGCGCGGGCTGGCTTGCCGTCGAGGTTAACCAGATGGGTCAGCGGCGTGGCTTCACGGCCAACCGCGCGGGCCGCTTCCTCTTCACCGGGCGTATCGTGGTGATACCGGGTATCGGGCCGTATGCCCGCGCCGGCACCGTCACGGGTATTGTGGCGCGGTATGGGCTGGACGACTTCATGGGGCGCGAAGTAGTGGACATTAACGCCACGGCCACGCGCCAGATGGTTGTCGGCTCTGTGGCACGTCTTTCGGGCGCACCGCGCGGGGCAGACCCAGTGAACTGGCTGCGTCAGAACGATATAAGCGTGCAGGCGCGCGGCATGGGCAACGCCGTAACCGGGCAGGAGGCCGTTGCCCTGATGATGCATGTCTACGACGTGCGCACGGGCACAAGCTTCACGACAATCCGCGTGCGCAACAACAACGCGCTGAACGGCCTTGATTTCGACCAATCCTTCGCGCCCGCCCTGCGTGCCGCAATCGAACTCGAGATCATCGACCCGGAGATATTCCGCCCGCGAGAGGCCGTGCAAGTTCGGGATCTGTTGACCATGCTCGACGCACTCGACAGAAACGTGCGTATACGATAGAGGAGGCCGGCAATGATTTTTAAGAAACTTACCGCGGCCGCGCTGGCCTTTGTGATAACACTGGGCGTACTGCCGCCGGTGTCCGTATCGGCGAACCCCCAGCTGCCCGTTACCGATATGTGGATCGAAGTGCCGGTGCAGCCGGCCACGCCGGGGCTGTACAACCTGAACCTGTTCTGGAGCCGCCCGGCTGAATCCTTCCAGCCACAGCCGGGGCGTACCATCCAAAACGACGACTACCGCGCCACGTCCTACGAACTGCTGTTCCGCAACGCCACAACGGGGCCGGGCTTTAACTACGCCGCCCCGCAGTTTACAATAGATTCGGAAGCAGAGGACATCTCGCACACAATCACAAACCAGACGTTCACGCCCAGTTCCGTATACTCCTTCCAGTCCATACCGTGGCACATGGAAGATGTGTGGACGCCCGTGCCGCCGCCACCGCCCGGAGTCTTCACGTGGGTGCGGCAGCGCGCACTGCAAACGCTTATGCCGCTGACGGCGCACCGCCAAGTGCTGTTCATGACGGATATCGAAGTTGTGTCCTCCGAAGGCGGCACGGACGAGGACGGCAACCCGACAATCACCGTAACGTGGAACAACCCCACGTTTGACGGCGGGGACATCTTCACGGGATACCGCATCTACTACCGTCTGCGCGGCGCGGCTCCCCTGCCCGCACTCAACCGCGTTACGGATCCGCACATAAACGTGGCCATCGGCACGCCCACCCGTGTAGGCAACCAGATGACCTACACCTTCACCTCCCCCGCCATCGTGGAGGGTATGCTCTACGCCATAAGCATCGAGCCTCTCACAGGCACAGGCCAGCTTGTGCGCCACCCCACCAACCCGGTGACGCAGATCTTGGCCGGCGGGCAAATGCGCCCCATCTCCTTCACCCAGCGCGAATTCACAGGCCCCGACGCATATGTCGCGCCGGGTCTGTGGTACACGCTTATCGGGCAGGAGGCCGCCCTGCGCTGGCTTCCGTTTATGCCGCCGCGTGTGTCGGGCGTTACGCGCGTCGAAATCTGGAGCAGCACCACCAACACCACCCCCGCCGAAGTCGCTCTGGAGCGTAACCTGCTGGTGACATTCACTGGGCAGGAAGCGATTATGATGGACTGGTTCCCCGTGATCCCCGCGCCGTCGGTGCCGACATACTTCCAGATAGCCGTGTTCTTCGAAAACGAGAACGAACCGCGGATGTTTACGCGGGCGGTGCGCATAGACCCCCAGCATGTGGACTTTTCGCCATACGCCCCGACAATATTCGAACTTACCGCGCAGCAGCCGGGCAACTTCCTGGGTATAAACTTCCGCGCCTTTGTGCGCCCGGCCTACAACGCCTTTGAACGCCAGCTTGCGGCGAACTACCCGGATCTTGCAAGCTTGCCGAACCCGCCGGGATACTGGTTCGTGGATCAGAACGTGATCTACTACTTCTATGTGACGGACAGGCTGGACAACTTCAACAATACGTCCCTGACGCCCGTGAGCAGCGCGATACCCGCGCAGATGATACAGCAGTCCCAACAGCGTCTGGACCCGATGCCTGACGGCGTGCCGACGCGCTACTACAGCCTGGATGACATCAACCAGTTCGTGAGCATCGGCGCGGACGGCGTGGTTTCCGCGCCCACGGCCATGGTGGACAACACCGTCTACTACGTGCGCATACGCGCGGAACGCCTTGACCCGGACACGGGCGTAAGCACCGGCCACCTTTCCGCGAACGCATACGGTTCGGTCTATATTCCGCCCGTGGGGCCGCTGCACCTGCGCCCACAGCAAATGCAGGCACCGCCGCTGCGTGTCGTAGCCGATCTTATAACGGAGAACGACTTCACCATTCAGTGGGATATGAGCTGGGCCGAAATCTTCGATTCCGAGCGCAACGCCTGGACCACCTTGGTGAACGTTGATGCCGACGGCAATATCGTGTTCGGCAGGGACGCAACAGGGCTTGAACACGACCCGATAGCCCTGCACGAGCCGCGCTTCAGGCCGGAGGGGGCGGGTACCCAGTGGGTTAACGATGTGCGGGACGTGCTGAGCGCACGCGGCGCGAGCGACCCAATGTACCTCGACACCTTAGTCATGCGCATGATACACCTGCCGGAGAACACCGAGTTCGAGATCCACGTAGTGGAGTTCGACTATATCGACGGCGACTACGAAGATTATCTGCTTAGCATAAGGGATCTGCCGCCGGGCGCTTTATGGTCCCCCGTGGAAGGCCCCAACTTTGACGACACCGCAATGACCTTCCTTGTGCAGACTGTAAACGCGGCAGTGGGCGGCGCGGGGGCTGTTCAGCCGAACACGGCCTACATCGTGTTCTTCCGCCCGCTTATCCGCCAGAACGACACACTGCTGGCGTGGTGGCCGGCCGTCCTTCCCGTGACCACATTCGCGAACATGCCCGATCTGCTGATAAGGCCGCCCACGCCGACTATAGAGATTGTGGGCGAAATGACGACGGACACCAGCATCACCGTGCGCTGGAGGGAATATAACCCGGGCTTCGACTACGAACTGAGCTGGCACGAACTGCTTACGCACTACCCGGACGGCGGCATAATCGTGCCGCTGGGCATCGGCGACCCTGCCCGGGCGGATCTGTTCACCCTGCCCGACCACCCTGGCTGGATCTACTACACAGTCACCGGCCTGTTCCCCAGCACGATACACCACTTCTGGATAAACGCCACCTCCAGCGGAATAACATCCGCTTGGAGCAACCCGGTGAACGAGCGCACCCTGGACATTGTGCCGCCTCCGCCGCCCACGGGTCTCGGGCTTATCTCGCCCTCCAGCTTAAACGAGCTGAACCTGGAGCTTGGCACGAACTGGCAGAGCAACAGCTATGTGGGAGAGGATCCGCGCATACACTACATGATATTCGAGTGGAGGCGCGTCATGGCGGACTACTTGCCGCCGATCCCCTCCGAAGCCCCGGACGAGATCCCGGGCGACGAGTTCACCTTCTCCGGCGCGACAGACTATGAGGGCGAATGGCTTCAGCGCGAAGCCTTTGCAAACTTCCCCACCTACCTCGCCCGGGTCTACCAACTCCAGCCCAATACGCGCTACTTCATCCGCGCGCGCACGGTGCTTACGGTGACGCGTAACCCCGGGGGGCTTGGCAACGGCATCACACGCTGGTATTCCTACATCCTGCAAGTCTCGCAGGACGAAGATTTTCTGGACTTCTTCGAGATCGAGATACCTGCGCTGGAGCCTCCGCAGTCGGAGGTGGACGGCATCAACTCGCTCCGTGCAATGTCAGACTGGACGAGCATATTAAGCTTTATATCCGGCCGGGACGACGGCGCATTCGACGGCGACATCAACCCGGACATGTTCCCACTGCCGGATCAAGACTTCGAAGTGACCTATGACGCGGAAACACGCACCCTGCGCTACCGCTTCCGCTCCGACCAAGTGGGCGCGGACGGCCTGCGGGACCAACAGGCGGACCAGAGATTTATCTCGCGCCTTGTGGCCAACCGCACCTTCGACTTCGAGATCGACATGACATTCCACCGGGACTACCTGATAGACCGCCGCGTTATCGAGATGCCATACTCCATCTACGCCGCATTCAACGAGAGGCAGATAAACCTGCACTTCATCAGCAACGAGCTGCGGATGACACTGCCCTACGGCGCGCTGCAAACCGCCGAAACGCGGGATCTGCCCGACCTCGGGCGTTCCTCCACAGTAACGCTGACGATCGAATCCGGACCGGGCAACACGCCGTATCTGGAACACACGCAGGCCTACAGCGCGACACCCCAGCGCATTTTGGTGCGGCTGGACACGCCGACGCGTAGTGTCAACATCACCAACTTTGCGCGGGCGGTGCCGATATCCCTGTCTCTGAACGACCCGGGCGACAGACTGCTCTACAACGTAAACCCGTTCTGGAGCCACCCGGACATCTACGGCTGGCAGCAGCTGCAATCGCGCTTTAACGAAGTGGCAAGCGTGTTCGAAACATCTGTCTACCGCGTGGGCACCTTTGCGGTGCTTCGCACGGCCGCGCCGCTGACGGAACGCTCCGCCCAGGGGCTTCCCCAGATCCCGGACTATTTCACGGAAGCGCTGTATATCGTAAACACGGCCATCATCATCCGCGACATGGTGCTGTTCGACCCGGACGAGTATATCAACGCCAACCAGTTCAACAACATCGTGCTGGCGTTTATGTCGAACGAACCCGGCGTGGAGATGAACCGCAGCATGACACGCGCACAGCACCAGTCCCTCGGGCGTTCCGGCCTGCTGGCCACGGGTGTCCGGGTGCAGCAGGACGCGGCCATCGCCACATTCGCAAGGCTCTACGAGCTTCGCACAAGATCCGCCATACGCGGCTTCTCCGCCGTGAGCGTAAGCGATATCGACCAGGCCCGGCCGCAGTTCCGCGAAGGCATACTCAAGGCCGCGCACGTGGGCCTCTTCGAAGGCGGCGTGGCCAACCCGCAGGAATACCTCACCTTCGGCAAGTTCATACACATGCTGGCCGTACTGATCGAGGACGCAGGATGATGCTGCGCACGTACCAACCGGACGACATGGACGCGGCGACGGAGCTGTTCCTGCAAGTCTTTGCGGCGGAACCCTTTGGCTACACCTGGCTGACGAAGGCCACGCTGGAAAGGTACTTCACCGACCTTGCAAACACCCCGGGGGCTATGTCCTTCATGTACTATGAAGCGGAGGAGCCGGCCGGGCTGTGCCTGGGTTTCGTGAACGACTACTTCCGCGCAAAACTCTACGACATCAAGGAGTATGCCGTGCGCAAGGACCTGCAAGGCACGGGCGTGGGAAGCAGGATGCTGGACGAAATCTCCGCCCATCTGCGCAAGCAAGACTTCCACGCCATAACCCTGTCGACACAGCGCGAGATCGCGGCCTACGGCTTCTACGTGAAAAACGGCTTCATAGACTCAACCTCCACCGCCACGCTAAGCAAGAGCATCTAGCGCTTAAACGCAAAAAAATCCCGAGGCACACAGCCCCGGGATTTTTGTTAGTCCTTGATCTTGTAGAACGAGACGTGCTTGCTTAGGAGGTTTGCGTTTGACGAGAACTTCTCCGACATGGACGCGCAAGCCTCCGATTCCCGCGAGTTCTCCAGCACGCTTTCCGATATTCTGCTGATGCCTTCCAGCACGGTGGAGATCGCGCTGTGCTGTTTCTCCGAAATGGCGGCCATCTGCGAGATCATGGCCGAAAGCTTGTTGAACTCGCTGATGATCGTGCCGAGGGTGCCGGCGGTGCCGTGTACGGCTGCCACCCCGTTGTCCGCGCAAGACAGAGATTCTTCAACAAGCCCCGTCGTGTCCGACACGGCCTCCTGGCTGCGTGTGGCAAGGGAGCGCACTTCCTCCGCCACTACAGAGAAGCCCCTGCCTTGTTCCCCCGCCCGCGCGGCCTCAATTGATGCGTTCAGCGCGAGAAGGTTTGTCTGAAACGCGATGTCCTCGATAACCTTGATGATGCGGGAGATATTCGCGCCGGATTCCTTGATGGTCGTCATAGAATCCAGCATAGATTTGATCTCGTTGTCGCTGTTCTTTGTGTGGTGTTCCGAAAGCTTTGCGAGCTTGTTGGCCTCGCTTGCTGTGTCGGCGTTGCGCCGGGTGCTTTCGGAGATAGACTGCAAGGAGCTGTGAAGCTCGTTAATGGTCTTGAGCTGCTTGGTGTTTTCGCCCGCCAGCAGGGACGCGCTCTGGTGCAGGGAGTTGGAGCCGTCCAGCACATTGCGCGATGCGTCGGCGATATGCTTCATGTGCGAATTGAGCGATTCCAGTATGTTCGTGAGAGATTCGCGTATCGGGGCGTATTCGCCGATGTATTCCTGCTTGAACGTCCGGGTAAGATCACCGTCGGAGATGGCCTTGAGTATGCTCGAGATCTCTTCGATATAGGCGATGGTCGTCTCGTTCGTAAGGTTGCAGGCGTTGCGAAGCACATCGAATGTGCCGTGGAACTCACCTTCCAGGTTTGAGAAGTCGCCATGCGACATTATCACGATATTATGCTCGATCTTGGAGAGAGGTTCCCGAATGCCTGTCATGAGAGCGTCCAGCCTCCGCATTATCTGCGCCCATTCGCCCTGCAGCTTGCCCATGTCCGTTTTGTGGTCGAACTTGCCCAGCTCTACGCTGTAGGTCAGCTTGTTTATCTCCGACGTAATGTGGGCGAAGTTGTCGCGCAGGTCGTCCATTACTTCGTTCGCCCACTTCCACTGCGGCTGGCCATAGGGGCGCACGGTCGGGTTGAAGTTGCCGTTGTCATACTGCCTTATAACCTTCAGCACCTCCACAAAGTCGTCAACATACATGAACACCATCTGGTTGACGGCGTGCGCAAGAGCGCGGAACTCCCCTTCGTACTTCGTTTCGTCCAGCCTTGTGCCATACTCCCCTTCGATATGCTTGTTGATCATGTATTCGATGTCGTGGAACAGCTCTCCGTAGGAGATCACAACAAGGGAGAATCTGTGGTACAACTCTCCCGTAATGGTGCTTTTGTCGGAACCGCGGGAGCGAAACAGGATCTCGCCGTGGGTGAACGCTTCCATCGCGCCGGCAAGGCGTTGGAAGTTCTTCTGAACTTCCAACACAACTATGTAACGAATTGCAACCGCGAGGACAATCGAAGCGGCGGCCGTCACAGCCAAGCCCACGCGCAGATCAAGCCCGGCAAACAACGAAACTGCCGACACAATTATGAACGACACAACAAAAGCCTTGATCGAGACCTTGGTCTCCAGAGACACCCGCTTGTACAGCTTTGATTGCATGGCGATCACCTTTCCGATATATACTTATCCACAGTATACCGGAAGAATGACGGCCTAGCAACCTTTTCGTCGAATATTGTTAGGCCGGCCTAGGGCGTGTTTGAAAACCCGCTTCCGGCGGATTTTCGAGTGATTTTTTCGCTAGACTAGGAAGTGGCAAACGCCGCGAACCCTTGTGGTTCGCAAGTTTG
>WRAA01000073.1 GCA_009780445.1 Defluviitaleaceae bacterium | reverse complement strand
TCCCCTGCTGGTTTCTGTGCGCTCCGGCTCCCGCGCGTCCATGCCCGGCATGATGGACACGGTTCTCAACCTCGGCCTCAACGACGAAGCGGCGGAGGGTCTGGCATCGGCCACAGGAAACGGACGCTTCGCCTACGATTCCTACAGGCGTTTCATCATGATGTTCTCCGACGTGGTTATCGGCGTGTCGAAGAAGAAGTTCGAGCGCGTGTTCGACGAATACAAGGAATCGAAGGGCATACACCTTGACCCGGATCTTTCGGCTGAACAGCTGAAGGAAGTTGTCGGCATCTTCAAGAAGATCTACAAGGACGACCAAGGCAGGGACTTCCCCGCGGACGCAAAGGAACAGCTGTATGAGTCCATCTGCGCGGTGTTCCGCTCCTGGGACAACGAACGCGCCTTCATCTACCGCCGTATGCACGACATCCCCTACGAATGGGGCACAGCGGTGAACGTGCAGTCCATGGTGTTCGGCAACATGGGCGACAGCTCCGGCACGGGCGTTGTGTTCTCGCGCAACGCGTCCACAGGCGAAAACAAGATCTACGGCGAATATATGATGAACGCGCAGGGCGAGGACGTTGTGGCCGGCGTGCGCACTCCCAAGCCCTTCGAAGAGCTTTCGCAGGAAATGCCCGAAGTGTACAAGGAGTTCATCAAGCACTCCAACACCCTCGAGAAGCACTATAAAGACATGCAGGACATGGAGATCACCATTGAGAACGGCAAGCTCTACTTCCTGCAAACACGCAACGGCAAGCGCACAGTCCACGCCGCCCTGCAAATCGCCTGCGACCTGGTTGACGAAGGTTTGATCACCGAGCGCGAAGCCGTGATGAAGGTTGACCCCAAGCAGCTGGATCAGCTCCTGCACCCGCAGTTCGACATCGCCAAGCTTGAAGCGGCTTCGCCCATGGGCAAGGCTCTGCCGGCATCCCCTGGTGCGGCGTGCGGCAAGGTATACTTCAACGCGGAGGATCTGAAAGCGGCCGTAGAGCGCGGCGAAAAGACCATCCTCGTGCGTCTGGAGACTTCGCCGGAGGATATCGAAGGTATGCACCTTTCCAAGGGTATCCTGACGGTGCGCGGCGGAATGACAAGCCACGCCGCGGTGGTTGCCCGCGGAATGGGCAGATGCTGCGTGTCCGGCTGCGAAGAGATCAAGATGGACGAAGAGAAGAAGCTCTTCACCCTGGGCGGCAACACCGTCAAGGAAGGCGACTTTATCTCGCTGGACGGCTCCAGCGGCAAGATCTACCCGGGCGAGATACCCACGGTGGACGCGGAGCTTTCCGCAAGCTTTGAACGCTTTATGTCCTGGGCGGACGCTGTGCGCACGCTCAAGGTTCGCACCAACGCCGACACCCCCAAGGACTCCCGCAAGGCCGTGGAATTCGGCGCGGAAGGCATCGGCCTCACCCGCACGGAACACATGTTCTTCGAAGAAGGCCGCATACCCAAGATGCGCAAGATGATCCTCTGCGACACAGAGGCGGAACGCCGCGAAGCGCTGGGCGAGCTTCTGCCATTCCAGCGCGAGGACTTCGTGGGCATCTACGAAGCTATGGGCGAACGCCCCGTCACCATCCGCCTGCTGGACCCACCTCTTCACGAATTCCTGCCGACCCACGACGAGGACTTCAACATACTGTCCAAGGAAATGGGCAAGCCCGTGGCCGAACTGAAGATGAAGGCCAAGAACCTGCACGAGCTGAACCCGATGATGGGCCACCGCGGCTGCCGCCTTGTCGTCAGCTATCCCGAGGTTGCGGAGATGCAGACACAGGCCATCATCGAGGCCGCCCTGCAAGTTAAGAAGGCCAAGGGGCTTGACATCAAGCCGGAGATCATGATCCCGCTGGTGGGCGACGTAAAGGAGACCGCGTTTGTAAAGGAGATCGTCGTGCGTGTTGCCGACGAGCTTGTGGCTAAGTCCGGCACTACGCTGGACTACATGGTGGGCGTGATGATCGAACTGCCGCGCGCCTGCATAGTCTCCGGCAAGATCGCCGACGAAGTTAAGTTCTTCTCCTTCGGCACGAACGACCTTACACAGATGACCTACGGGCTTTCCCGCGACGACGCCGGCAAGATCCTTAGCGACTATATCGAGCGCAACATCTACGAAGTAGACCCCACCGCAAGGCTCGACACCGAAGGCGTGGGCGAACTTATGCAGCTGGCCGTGGAGCGCGGCCGCAAGGCGAACCCGGATCTTAAAATCGGCATCTGCGGCGAACACGGCGGAGACCCCTACTCCATACACTTCTGCCACAAGATCGGCCTGGACTACGTTTCATGCTCGCCGTTCCGCGTGCCTATCGCGCGCTTGGCGGCTGCACAAGCGGCTCTCGACATGCCGCTCGACAAATAGGAGGATCACGATGAGCCAATCATTCTCGGTATTCGTAAACTTTGACGGCAACTGCGCCGACGCGCTGAAGTTCTATTCAGAAGTATTCGGCGTGGAACCCGGTTCCCTGATGACCTTTGCCGACGCCCCGCCCGACCCAAGCTTCACGGTTACGGAGGAATTAGCCCCGCAGATAATGTATTCCAACCTCATGATCGCCGGCACAAGCATCATGTTCTCCGACATTCCCCCGGGAACGGAGTTCACCGCCGGCACCAATGTCATCCTGAACATAGCCTCAACAAACGAGCAAGACCTGCGCACCTGGTACGACAGGCTTCAAGCCGGCGGACACATCATCATGCCCCTGGGCGAAACCTTCTTCGCGCCGATGTACGCCATGGTCTTGGACAAGTTCGGCATCTACTGGAACATCATCATGAACAAAAATTAGCTTTCGGAGGCACAGCGGGGGAAGGGGGAAACCTCTTCCCCTTGGTTGTGCCGGCGCATAGATATAGGGATATAGAGGAGGCGTTACAATGGGAAAATTGTTTGGAACCGACGGGGTGCGCGGGCTGGCGAACCGCGAGCTTACGCCGGAGCTTGCGTTTAAGCTGGGCAAGGCCGGCGCGTATGTGCTTACGAAGCACACACAGGGCGCGCCCAAGATACTGCTGGGCATGGACACCCGGCGCAGCGGCGGGATGCTGGCGGCAGCACTCACGGCCGGCATGTGTTCCATGGGCGCGGATGTGTACAACGCCGGCGTGATACCTACGCCGGGCGTGGCCTATGTGGTGCGCAAGGGTTATGACGCGGGCGTGATGCTCTCGGCGTCGCACAATCCTTTCGAGGACAACGGCATAAAGTTCTTCAACGCGTTGGGCTACAAGCTGGACGACGCCATCGAGGACGAGATCGAAGAGCTGATCGCAAACGGCCTTGACGAACTGCCGCGCCCCACCCACGCCGAAGTTGGCGTCGCACCGGACGATACCGGCGCGATGGACAGCTATGTCGGCTTCCTTGTAAACGCCGTGGGCGGCAGAAGCTTCGACGGAATGAAGATCGCGCTGGACTGCGCAAACGGAGCCACGGGTGCGGCGGCGGCCAAGGTCTTTGCGCGGCTCGGCGCGGACACGCGTTTCCTGCACGACACGCCGGACGGCCGGAACATCAACCACGAATGCGGCTCCACGCACATGGAGTCTCTGAAAGACTTCGTACTAAGCAACGGCATGGACATCGGCATAGCCTTCGACGGCGACGGGGACCGCTGCCTGTTCATCGACAGCAACGGCAAGCTTGTGGACGGCGACGAAACGCTGTCGATCTGCGCAAGCTATATGCGCGAACAGGGCAAGCTCCACAAGGACACCATCGTAGCCACGGTGATGAGCAACCTCGGCCTGAAACTCATGGGCGAGAAGCTGGGCATAAACATCTTGCAGACAGGCGTGGGCGACCGTTATGTGCTGGAGGAAATGCTGCGCGGCGGCTACAACATCGGCGGCGAGCAGTCCGGCCACATCATCTTCCTGGACGACAGCACCACCGGCGACGGCATCCTTACCGCGCTGAAACTGCTCTGCGCCCTGCACGCCTGGGGCAAGACACTGTCCCAGGCCAACACCTTCATGGAGGTTCTGCCGCAGGTGCTGGTAAACGCCAAGGTACAGGGCGAAAACAAACACGCCTACGCCGACAACGCCGAAATACGCCGCGAGATCGAGATTCTGGAGAAGCGTTTCGCCGGCGAAGGCCGCGTGCTGATCCGCCCCTCCGGCACGGAACCCAAGGTGCGCGTAATGATCGAAGGCCGCAACCAGGCGGAGCTTGAAACCGAAGCGCACAGGCTTGCCAAGCTGATAGAGAGCATCCTGGGATAAGCAGACCCCTAATCTTGTTTACACAACCTTAACAATATTTAATCTGCGCTTAGCAGATAAGTAGCATTATTGTGGTACACTAAGCTCCTCGTAGACCTCTTTAGGAGTCGATTGATTTCAGAAGAGGTCTGCACACGCCAAGCGCATGAAGAGGAATCTCTAAAAATTGCGGTTGCAGCGTCGCAGACAAAGCACAGCGTCTCGGCCACAACGAAGTTGTGGTCGAACGGCAAACGCTGTAGCGTTTGCCGTGCCAAGGGGGAGCGTTATGAAGACAGTAGGAATTATCGGCGCAATGGAGTCAGAGGTCTCTTTGCTGAGGTCTAGGTTGGATATCATCATGGCCAAGCAGGTTGCTGGCATGGACTTTTACATGGGCAAGCTGGCCGGCAAGAATGTGGTGGTGGTGCGCTGCCGCGTGGGCAAGGTCAACGCGGCGATATGCGCGCAGATACTGATAGATATGTACGGCGTGGACTGTATCGTGAACACGGGCGCGGCGGGCGCGCTTGCCGACGTGCTTAACATCGGCGATGTTGTTGTCTCGTCGGATCTTGTCCACCACGATTTTGACACAACCGGCGTGGAAGACCCGCCGTATATGAACACGTCCATCGACAACAGCTTCTTCCGTGCCGACGAAAAACTTGTGAACGCCGCCAAAAACGCCTGTGCCGCAGTCTTGAAAAACGGGCGCGCGCACACCGGCAGGATAGCCTCGGGGGATCAGTTCATAATGTCCCACGAGATCAAGGCGCGGATATACAACGACCTTGGCGCGATGTGCGTGGAGATGGAGGGCGCGGCCATCGGCCAGACCTGCTACCTCAACAACGTACCCTTCGTAGTGATCCGCGCTATTTCCGACAAGGCCGACAACAGCGCGCACATGGACTTCGAGCAGTTCGTCATACAGGCCGCGTCCGGTTCGGCCATGGTTGTCGAGGCAATGCTGCATGGCTTGCAGTAGCCTTGTGTCCGCGCTGATTGTTGCGGGCGGCAAGGGCGAGAGGCTTGGCGGGGCGGTGCGCAAGCAGTATCTGACGCTTTGCGGGCGCAGCATCCTTTCGCACACCGTCGGCATCTTCGCAAGGCTTGACGAAGTTGGCGAGATCGTGATAGCCGCGCCGGCGGACGACGTGGCCTACATCCGGGACGATCTGCTTGTGCGGGAGTTCGGCGCGGGTGTCGGCAAGCCCCTGTGCGTTACACCGGGTGGGGCAACGCGGCAGGAATCCGTGCGGGCAGGCCTGGCCGCGGCGGACCCCCGCAGCGAGATGGTGCTTGTACACGACGCGGTGCGCCCCTTCGTACAGCCCGCGCACATCCAACACGTGCTGGAACGCGCACGTCAACACGGCGCGGCCATCCTTGCAACACCCGTGAAGGACACCTTAAAACGCTGCGAAGCGCGGAGCATCACAGCCACCGTGCCGCGCGAGGGGCTCTATGCCGCGCAGACCCCGCAAGCCTTCAACACCGCAAAGCTTCGCGAAGCGCACGACACCGCCGCCCGGCGCGGCCTAACCGCCACGGACGACGCCGCCCTCTTCGAGGCACTGGGCTGCGCCGTAGAAATCGTGGATGGCAGCGGCCTGAACATCAAGATAACCACCGCCGAGGATCTGCGGCTGGCTGACGCGATAGCGCAGTCTTTTTTTGGAGCGACGACATGAAAACAGTGGACATTTACACAGACGGCGCGTGTTCTGGCAACCCCGGCCCCGGCGGTTACGGCGCGGTGCTGATTTACAAGGGCAAGCGGCGCGAGCTCTCCGGAGCATATGCCCTCACAACAAACAACCGCATGGAGATCATGGCCGCCATAAAGGCTTTGGAGGCTCTGAACGAACCCTGCAAGGTTACTTTGTATTCCGACTCCCGCTACCTTGTGGACGCGATAGAAAAAGGCTGGGTCGAGAAGTGGCGCAAGAACAAGTGGATGCGCAATAAGTCGGACAGGGCCGTGAATGTGGATCTGTGGATAGAGCTTACAGAGCTTACAAACCGCCACTCCGTCAGCTTTGTGTGGGTGAAAGGCCATGCGGACAACGCCGAAAACCAACGCTGCGACGAGCTTGCAACCGGCAGTATTGCACAGGGCAAGTTCGGTAATGACAAATGTTACGAAATTCCGAGCTGATTTGATATTTTTTTTACGTTTGAAGCATTGACATCCGGAAAGTTTTGTGTTATGTTAGATGAGTACCATGTAGTATGTTTTATTTTTAGGAGGATTTACATGAAAAAAGGGCAAGTAAAGTGGTTTAACGCAGAAAAAGGTTTCGGTTTCATTTCCGTGCCTGGCGAAGACGATGTTTTCGTACACTTCTCGGCTATCAACTCCGAAGGCTTCAAGACTCTTGAAGAAGGACAGGAAGTTGAGTTCGAGGTAGTCCAAGGCGCCAAGGGACCACAGGCTGCAAACGTTTCTCGTTGCTAGTAAGCTTCGGCTTATTGTAGACAGCAGAACATTGCGCAAGTTCGCTTATAATCTATGGTTGATTATTTAATGCACACGCATTGCTAATACACGCAGGTTATAGCAGCAACCTTTCATAACTTGTTTATGAAAGGTTTTTTTAACTGATTAAGATGTGATAGGAGATATTGGATGAAGAGATATGTAGCGTTGTTGGCGGCCGGTTTGGTCGCTCTTTCGGCATGTACCGCGCAGAGCGGGCCGGAGTCGGATGTTGTGCTTATCCCTGGGGAGATCGCCACGGGCGTGTTCGGCACGCGTTATGAACTGTATGCGAACTTCGAGCTGCCGGAGTTTTGGTCTGTGGCGGAGGCGCACTCCAACGAGTTTCGCCAGGTGTTCTTCCCCGGCACTACGGTGCTGGAAGATCCGTCGAACATCAGCGTAGAGATCCACCCCACGGGTATGCCGGCGGATGTGTACGAAGAGATAAGCGAAGGCTTCAGGGAGTTTGTGGAGGAGATGATCACCATGAACAGCCCGACGGCCACCGTGCTGGCGCACGACTTTATCGAGACAGGCTTCGGCGGCGCGATACTGACGATGTACAGCGATACCGTGGACGGACGGTCGTTTGTGCGGGCGCAGTACTATCTGCTGGTTGACGACTATCTGGCCATAATCGTCGCCACCGACTATGACGACGACGATTCCGACATCGCCGCAAACGTTGCGCGCCACATCATCAACACCATCGAGTTCACCGATATCGGCGAACTTCCTCCGCCGGAGCTTCCCGCCAGGATACTCGGCGGCGAGTGGAACGCCAACGTATACACGAACGAAATGCTCGATCTGCGCTTCGTACTGCCCGAAAACTGGGAGGCTCTGCCGCGTGAGGATATCGCCGCGCACTTCGGCCTTGAAGCGGAGCAGCTGATAGAAGTTATGGCCGTGTCGGACACCGAAGAGATCGTGCAGGTGTTCCTGAACATCGGCGCGGAAAACGGAGTGACCGCGGAGGGCTTCCTTGAAGGCTTTATGACGCAGATGCAGACCAGCCCGGACTATGTAGGATCGGGCGAAGCGGCGGAGACCGTCATCGGCGCACACACCTATGTGTCGCGCGTGGCGGAACTGGTGGACTTCCTTGGGCGGCAAGTATTCCAGCACACCCTTGTGCGCCAGGTTGACGAAAGCACCGTGCTTGCGATAACATTGGTGCATCTCGAGGAAAGCGAGTTTGACCCCGCGGCCTTCCTCCGTTACGCGTTTGGAGAATAAGTCAGACAGACGGCGAGTGGGCGGCTTTGTAAAACAAGCCGCCATACTGGCCTCAGCTGGGATAGTCGTGCGCCTTATCGGCTTTGCCTACCGCTTGCCGCTTACGGCCCTTATCGGCGACGAGGGCAACGGCATCTACGGCGCGAGCTACAACATGTACCTGTTCTTCCTGGTGGTGTCGTCGGCCGGTTTCCCCGCGGCGATATCCAAGATGGTGTCGGAACGCACAGCGCGCGGCGCGCACTACAACGCCCACGAAGTGTTCAGAACATGCCTGTTGCTGGTGGGCGGCCTTGGGTTTGCGGCCTCCGCCACGCTCGCGCTTGGAGCGGGCTTTTTTGCGTGGATAATAAATCCGTACGACCCTGTGACCTACCACGCGATACTTGCCCTTGCCCCCACGGTGTTCCTTGTGGCCATCATGGCGGTGTTCCGCGGCTACTTCCAAGGGCTGGCCACAACCGGGCCGACGGCGGTGTCCCAGCTTGTGGAACAGGTGTTCAACGCGGTGTTCACCGTGGTGCTGGCCATGATGTTTTTAAACATCACGGGCGACATCGCCATGGGCGCGGCCGGGGCGACGGCGGGCAAGGGCGTGGGCGCGTTCTTCGGC
>WRAA01000072.1 GCA_009780445.1 Defluviitaleaceae bacterium | reverse complement strand
TTGACGAGAGCGGCAAGCAGGAGGCGTTGGAGTCCACCGTCGCCGGCATTGTGAAGAAGTTCGGCAAGGGTTCGATAATGAAGCTGGGCGACAAGGCGCAGCACCAGAACGTGCCGATGATACCCACGGGTGCGCTGAGCCTTGATATCGCTCTGGGCATCGGCGGCATACCAAAGGGCAGGATCATCGAGGTGTTCGGGCCGGAGTCCTCCGGCAAGACGACGATAGCCCTGCATATCGTGGCCGAAGCGCAGAAGAACGGCGGGATATGCGGCTATGTAGACGCGGAACACGCCATGGATCCCATCTATGCCCGCAACGTCGGCGTAAATATCGACGAGCTGTACATATCCCAGCCGGACGACGGCGAACAGGCGCTGGAGATCACAGAAGCTATGGTGCGCTCCGGCGCGATAGACGTTGTGGTTGTGGACTCTGTTGCCGCGCTTACCCCCCGCGTGGAGATCGAGGGCAACATGGGCGACAGCCACGTGGGTCTGCAGGCGCGGCTTATGTCGCAGGCTCTGCGCAAGCTCACGGCCTTCGCCAACAAGACGCTCTGCACCATCATCTTCATCAACCAGCTGCGCGACAAAATCGGCGGAATGACCTACGGCGGGGGCGGCGGAAACGAAACCACCACGGGCGGCCGCGCGCTCAAGTTCTATTCCTCCGTGCGGCTGGACATACGCCGTATCGAGACCTTGAAGGTTGGCGAAAGCTTTGTCGGCAACAAGACGAAGGTGAAGGTCGCCAAGAACAAGGTCGCGCCGCCGTTCAAGCTTGCCGTGTTCGAGATCATCTACGGCCAGGGCATTTCCCGCGAGGGCGACATCCTCGACATGGCCACAGAGCTTGACATCGTAAAGAAGTCCGGCTCGTGGTACTCCTACAACGAAGAACGCCTGGGGCAAGGGCGCGACAACGCCAAGGCTTTTGTAAAGAACAACCCCGGAGTCCTGGCGGAGCTTGAGGCGAAGGTAAAGGAATATTACGGCATGGCCTCCGGCGCGCAAGCCGAAAGCGCACCGACAGAGGACGGCGCGGCACCGGCAAAACCCGCCAAGTCCAAGAAGGCCGCCGACAAGGACGCAGAGCCGGACTTCTCGATAGACGAGCTGGATCTGGAGGACGAAGCGGACACCCCAGAGGATGAACCGGAGTTTTTCGACGACGACATTCCCGACGCAGAATAGCTTGTTCCGTATTACGCACTTTTCTGAAAGCACTGACGACCTCTTGCGAAAGGGTATTGACTTTATACCTTAGCAAGGGAGGTTTGTCATGAGTGCGGAACAAATTCTCGGGTTGGCCACAGGGCTGGTGTTTGGTTTTCTGCTGCAAAGGGGCGGGCTGATCCGCTTCGAGAAGCAGGTCGGGATGCTGCTCCTGCGCGATTTCACGGTTCTGAAATTTATGCTCAGCGCGATAGTCGTGGGCATGGTCGGCATAATCTTGCTTAGCCACATCGGGCTGATCAGCTTGGCGCACAGGCCGCTTAACATGGGCTCGCTGATCGTCGGCGGCTCGCTCTTCGGCATCGGCTGGGCGTTGACAGGGCTTTGCCCCGGCACCTCCATGGGCGCGCTGGGCGAAGGCAGGCTGCACGCGCTGTTCAGCATCGGCGGGATGCTTGCCGGCGCGATGCTCTTCAGCCGCAGCTTCGACTTCCTGCAAGGCACCGTCATGACATGGGGCAACCTCGGCAGCCTATGGTGTTGCCGACGCAATCGGCATCACAAGCCTGGCCGTCATGCCCGCAGTTGCCGTAGCCTTTGTGCTGTTCCTGCGCCTCCTCGAAAAACGCGGAATGTGATTGACAAACGCGCATCTATGCGGTACAATTAGAGCATAATAAAGAGAGGATGTTAGCGCACCCTCTCAGTACGCAAATGTTTAGACGGTAGGCTTTGCGACATTTATTGCACTAGGCGCCGCTAATCCTTGTCACGGGGGCGGCGTTTGCTCTTTATCTTCTTTTCGATATACTCGGCAAGAGCTACAAAAGCTACAATACCCATGAATATCAAATCGAGTAAGTTACAAACATGCATAGACTTCACCTCCTTTCAGGAGAGCAAACTCTCCCAAGAGGCGCGAAGCCTACCGCCCGCAACATGTGCGCAAGACAATTATACAGGCTATGCCTGGAATTGTCAATGTATGTAGAAAATCCCCTGTTAAGGCTTGCAGCACAGGCTTTGACGGGGGATTTTGTGTATTGTGCGGGAAAGTCGTTTGTTACGAAAATGTTGTTGAAATTGGCGGCGGCATGGTGTAGAATTGGAGTAGTGCAGAATTGGAATCGTGTAAATGAGGGAGGTGCGGCGTGAAGCCGACTCTTGTAGTGATGGCCGCGGGAATGGGCAGCCGTTTTGGCGGGCTGAAGCAGCTTTCGCCTGTGGGGCCGTGCGGAGAGCATCTGATGGACTATTCGGTGTACGACGCGCTGCGAGCCGGGTTCGGCAAGGTTGTATTTGTGATTAAGAGAGAGACGGAACAGGCGTTTCGCGAAGCATACGGCAGAAAGCTGGAACATGCCGCGGATGTGCGCTATGCGTTCCAAGATATAGACGATGTGCCGGGCGGCGCGAATGTCCCCGCCGGGCGCGTAAAACCATGGGGAACCGCGCACGCGGTGCTGGCCGCAAGGCACGACACTCACGAGCCGTTCGCCGTGATAAATGCGGACGACTTCTACGGCGCGTTGTCCTTTCGGACGCTGGGAGAATTCTTGGCCGAACCCGCGCCGCTTGGCGCCACGCGGCACAGGTATGCCATGGTGGGCTTCGCCCTGCGCAACACACTAAGCGAGGGCGGAAGCGTATCGCGCGGGGTCTGCCGCGTAAGCGGGGACGGCAAGCTGGCCGAGATCACCGAGCGCACACACATAGAACAACGCGGCGACGTGCCGTGTTACACAGAGGACGGACACAGCTTCGTACCGATAGACGCCGGCGCGGTGGTGTCCATGAACATGTGGGGCTTTACGCCGAGCATCTTCGCGGAGGCCGAACGCGAGTTCGCCGCCTTCCTGACAGGCAAGGGGCGCGACAGCGAAACCGCCGAGATCTATCTGCCGTCAGTGGTAGACAGCCTGCTGCGGCAGACCAAGGCCGAGGTCTCCGTGCTGAACACAAGCGACCGCTGGTGGGGGCTGACGAACCCCAGGGACCTGCAGGCCGTAACAAGCGCGATAGCGGAGATGACGGCGCAGGGGCTATACCCTCACAATCTTTGGGAGAATTAGTTATGAAATGTATTGCGGTATGCGCCGCGGCGGCAACGCTGGTGCTTGGCGGCTGCGGCTCCGCGCCGGCGGTTGAGCGGCTGGGCGTGGCAAACGCGGAGATCACCTATGTAAGCTCCTTCGCGCTGGACGATCCTTTCGCGCGGGTTCTTGCCGGGGCCATCGCCGAGTATGAGGCCACATCCGGCAACCGCGTAAATGTGATATGGAACGGGGAGGAATCGGCCGAGGAGGTTCTGATGCGGCACGAAAGCGGCCTGCGCGTGGATGTCTGGGACGGCGATATCCAGATGCAGCTGGCGGCAAACGCCGGGCTGATGCTGGATCTGGCGCAGTTCGCAGACAGACCCCAGCCGCTGTTCGGCGGCCGTTCGCTTGCGGGCGTGGCCAACCCGTTCTTGATAAACTTCGCGTTGGAGATGTCCGAGAGGTTTGGCGGCGAATATGCCTACGGGCAGATGCTGGCCGTACCCTTCGCGCCCTACAACGTGGCGTTTGTCTACAACCAGGCATACTTCGCGGCGGCGGGTATTACGCGCACTCCGCGCACATGGGCGGAGTTCCGGGCAAGCTCGCAGAGGCTGTACGACCGCGGCTTTGTGCCGATTTCCGGGCAGATGCGGCCGCACCTGGCCTACGGCTACTATCTGGCACGCCTGATGGGTACCGACTGGGTAGAGCGGCTGATGAACGATACGGATATGTGGAAGGATCCCGCTGTCTTTCGCATGGCGGACTCCTTCGACAGGATGAGCCGCGAAGGTATTATCGGGCGCAACGAAGGCCGCGCCTACGCAGGCCCCCACGCCGCTTCCGACGACCGCATAGCAATGTGGCTGATGCGAACGTCGGACATACGCGGGCTTGTGGAACAGCACGGTGCGGGAACCGGCTTCGGTGCGTTTAACTTCCCCGCGCCGGAGGCCGACGGGCGGTTTGCCGAAGAGCTTCCCGCGGGGCAAGTCTCCGCGATGTACGGCGCGCACGGCTTCTTCGTCTCGGCCGACACCTACTACGCCGAATATGCCTTCGACATGATCTCCACGATACTAAGCCCCAACTTCGACCAGCAGCTCTCCGCCGAAACCTTCGGCGTTCCCTTTGCCGCGGATATACCATGGCCTGCGGAAATACGCGGGATCGAACCGGCCTTCGCCCAGATAGGCGCGTGGATCCCCTACGGCGGCGGCACCAAGGCCAACCGCCATACGCGCGAACGCGCCGACGAACAGTTCCGCCGCTTGCTGCAGGCTCGCGCACCCGCGAGATACTTCATAATCGCCATGTCGGAAGCCCCGCCCTATGATTTCCCGGCGGAGTAACCGTTAACAGTATAAATGTTCCTGCTGTTGCAGAAAATAACAGCGACCAACACAGAACCGTGCATAGATTCGCAACCCAAGTAATTCCCGGGGAGGATATTGATGAAGATTGTAAAGAAACGAATTGCTGTGATCCTGGCTCTTGTGATGCTTGTTTCGTCAGTGGTGCCGATCACGCCGGCATATGCCTTCACGCCCGACTCGTCAGTGCATCTTGTGCGCAACCCGGCAGACCCCACACCCATCGTAACCGGCGGAGTGCCAAGCGACACACACTTACTGCATTGGCCAATACTTATGGATACTTCCTACAGAATGTCCTACTTTATCACCGACAATGTGCAGGTTGTGCTGACGATATTCCCTTCCACCACCAGCGGCGCATTGGAGGTGTTCTTGGATGTGCTGAACAACGGAGTACGTACCAATGCCGCACATAACAACTTCTCAATCCACCTTGACGCAGAGTCTCCGTTCACCACGCCCGACGTGTTCATAGAATCACGCCCGGGCGTACCGGGCGCAATGGCCTACGACTGGCGCTTGACGTATGGTGGGCCAACACTGTATGCCGGCGGCCAAGGCGACGGCGGAAACCGCTACAACGCCGGCCCTCCGCGCTCCTACATCACGCCGATGTTCTGGCTTACCCAGGGTACGGGCTTTTCGTTCAGGTACAACATACCCGGATTGGCCGAGCCTGTAGACTTCCACATCGGCTGGAACCTGGACGGAATACCTGATGCGGACTTTGTGTTCAGCGCGAACGGCCTCCGCCTTGGGCGCATCTATGAATTCAACCTGGAAACCGCGACCAACCTTCCATACAATCCGGACGACCCGGACTGGGGCAACCGCCGTGTGCAACGCGTTGTCCGCGGCATAGACCTTGCACGCGTTGGCGTCGAGCCGCGTTCAAACTATGACGACCGCGACGCATACCTCCACGCGGCACCGGGTAATTCGATTGCGCAACCGTCTCCGCAAGTGTTTACGTCGGGGCGCGTACCGCGCGACGCTGTTATCTTCATGGAAGATCTCGAGAGGGATAAGAACCCGGGCAGCCAAGGTGTGAGCCTGGAACTTCGTATTCCCGTGCCAGACGCCCTCCATCATCCTCCCGATAACGTATTCACCACAGCTGCCGCGCTGGATCTGTGGGAGTACGAGGATATTCCGCTTGAGATGACCATACAAATACCCGGGCTAAGCACCACAATTTCAATAGAAAACATCCTCTACAGCCCGGGCGACGATCTTGTCCTGCTAAATGAAAGTATGCCGGCCGGTCTGCAGTTTATCCAGCCGCCGCACAGAACGGCCGACGGGTATATCGTGTTCGAACTGGCAAATGTGGATGACGAGAACCCCGTGCTGTTGCCGAGCATGTGGTTTGGCCTTTTGCATATATCACTGCATAGCCCAAACCAAGATATAGCTACCCCTCCGCCGCATGATCCGCAGGAACTCAACAACGCGCATACACTGCTGGAATACTGGCCGTCTGCGCACGGCGAAGAATACTACATCGTTATACGCCAGTTCCGCTCTTCCCCCGGCGGGGCGATCGTGCATGGCAACTACCACATATTCATGCATCCAACGACGGGTCTGCCGCCGCCTGTGAATATTTTAACAGAAGGTCATATCATATTGCCGCACAACCCTAACAGCGACTTTGTATCAGGCTCCACTCGCATAAACGTCATGTCACCGGAGGACATGTCCTTCCGTGTGCTGTTCGTGCCGTTCCAGCCGTCCACGGGGACCTTCGGCTCCATGGTCGACGCGATAATCTCGCAGATCCTGCGCTTCATACCCCTGCCGGGCGTGGCGCAGATACAGACGCCGGAAACCTTCAACATAGTAAACTCCGGCCCGACCGTACAGCCGCCGCACACGCCGGAGGCTCTTCGGGCGGACAGAGACAGGGGCGAGGTGGAACTTCAGCTGTCGTGGGATCTCGGCGGGCAGTATTCCATCCGCCGTATGCTGGAGGCTACGGACAATGATCTGGAGCTGGTGTACGAGATCGGCCATTCGCTTACCCACGACTTCGGCACGGAGGTTCCCTTTGCGCGGCTGGAGTTCAACATCACATCCGGCCCGGGCATAGGTGTCGACGGCGTAGGGATCGACTGGACCAACCCGCCCCGCTGGGTTCCCCTGCCGGACGGAGACAGCCGCGTACCGCAGCCGAGTCCGCTTACGCCATACAACGTGAGAATTAGGCCGCACCTTGGGCGGTATGTGCTTGAAGTGGACTTCACTGCGGCAACGTACCACAACTATTTCGAACGTACACCTAGCGTGGACTTGCGTTTTCCGCGCTTCTTCTACCCGAATGTATACTTTCTGAACGTGCGGCCGGTGTACTCCAACCGCGTGGCCGTGCCTGATAACGTTGTGGCTTCGCGCTTCGATTCCTTCACGCTTAGCGACATCTCCATGCCGCAAGTGCCCGTTCCGCAGGATCTTGTAATAGACAACGAGCAGGCGCACACGCCGGGCGTACTTAACCCGGACGGCACCATCGGCACCCACGACCAAGTATCCTTCGACCTTCGCTGGCAGGTATCGCGCACGGCGCTGCGCAACTTTGTGCGCTATGCCTACAGAGCGACACCCTCCGCGCTGACGGCAAACATATATATCTCCGCCGATGAGGACGCAATGCGCGACTTTGTAGAGGGCGGCTACGCCGATCAATTCAAGGTGGACAACGGCGCGCCCAACGGGCGTTTCGCGGGTATGCCGACGGCAGTGTTTACGCCTTCGGGCAACCATCCGGATACGCTGCTGCCGGGAATGTTCTTCTCGGACATAGACGGCCACACCGCCATGACCATGTATCCGCCCAGCAGCAACGACCCGCGTTACTACCTTCGGCAGACAGCCCTGCCGTGGGGCGCGGACATCATTCGCGTTACGGGTGTGTCGCTGGAGCTTACGCCGGAGCTTCTGGGCGAGATTAACCAATGGCTGACGAGCCCGACCGCGCCGGCATCTCCGCCGCCGTTCAATTTTGCCTTCACGCTGGACGGGCTGGACAAGGGCGAAAGATACTACGTATTCGTGGACTTTGCGGTAAGCTTCGACAACCTGTACAGCGAAGTCGGCGCAGCCACCGTTGAGGTTGTGCGCGATTGGTTCTCGATGCTGTCCGTGCTGGTCGGCGTGACAATGCCGGGAGACCCGGACGTGCCAAGCGGAGAGGACAGAGTGCCCACCGCTCCCGAGTTGTTCGTGGGCGAAGTGACGAGCTTCTCCGGCGAGGTATACTGGCCGCCTATCGCGGACGCCGACGCAGAGGCCGACCCGCCGCTGGCCGTGCTGCAATACGAGATAATACGCATACACAACGCCCAGCTGGACGCGGCCGCTCTGCAAGAAATTCCCACGAGATCCTTCCAGGGCTTCTGGGAAGAGCATGTGGCGGATATCGCTTATTCCGAGCCTTTCCTGGCTCCCATGGGCTGGCGCACCTACAACCTTGAAGAGGGCGTGTACACCCTGCGCGAATGGGGCGGCGACAGCTTCGGCGCGCCGATAGACCTTGACGACCCACGCTTCTACTTCACCTATACAACAGGCGATGTTCACGGCACGGAGCTTCCCGTGTTTATGATAACGGACAACACCCTGCGGGCCAACGAGCTGTACTTCTACTATGTGCGTACCGTGCGGCGTAATTCCGCCGGGCAGTACCAGTACTCCGTCTGGAGCCGCATATCCCTCACCACCACGCCGATAGAGCCGCCGATAAACCTGCGCGTCGCGCCCGAAACGGCAGACTTCGATCCGTTCACCCAGATCTGGCTCAGGTTCGACGCGCCGATGCCCATGTCGTCTCTGTCGGAGCTTGGCACGCCGGACGGCCTGCGCATAGAGCTGCAAGTACGCCGCGAGGACGACCAATGGATGGACGTGCGCGAGCTGGACGCGGATACCCTGCGCACCGTGCCTTCCGCGCCAGAGGTTCTCCTGCCGGATCCCGCCACAGGCTTCT
>WRAA01000071.1 GCA_009780445.1 Defluviitaleaceae bacterium | reverse complement strand
CGGCAACATCAACCTTGGGCTGGATCTGAAGGGCGGCATAAATATATTATATGAAGCTGACGTGGAGAACCCTACGTCGGAGGAAATGGCGGCGGCGCGCACCCTCATCCAGGGCAGGCTGGACCGCCGCGGCTATACGGACGCAGAAGTGGCGCAGGCCGGAGCCAACCGTATACGCGTGGACATCCCGGGTGTGGCCGACACCGAAGAGGCCATAAACACCATTGGCCGCACGGCACAGCTGATGTTTATGGACGAAATGGGCAACGTCCTTCTGACGGGGATGGACGTGCAGACGGCACGCCTCAGCACCCAGACGGATCAATTCACCGGCAGCCAGCACGTTGTCGCGCTGGAGTTCACAAGCGACGGTTCGCGCCGCTTCGAGGAAGCAACCGCCGCGAACATCGGCCGCCCCATCCTCATAGTGATGGACGAAACCGTGTTGTCGGCTCCGATGGTTAACGAACGTATCTCCGGCGGCAGTGCGGTGATAACCGGCAACTTTAACGCGCACGAAGCCGAAGAGCTTGCGGCGGATATCCGCGCTGGCTCCCTGCCCTTCGGGCTGGACGTGCTTAGCGTACACAATGTCGGCGCAAGGCTTGGGGCGCAGTCTCTGGAGCGCAGCGTGCTGGCCGGCTTCATCGGCTTCGGCCTTACAATTGTCATCATGGCGTTCCTCTACCGCGTGTCGGGCATGGCGGCGAACCTTGCGCTGTGCATCTTCCTTGGCCTGAAGTTCTTCATAATCAGCGCGCTGGGCATCACGCTCACACTGCCCGGGCTTGCCGGCATAGTGCTTTCCGTAGGCGTGGCGGTTGACGGCAACATAATCATCTTCGAGCGTATGAAGGACGAGCTTGCCAACGGGCGCAGCCTGCGCTCGAGCCTCGAACACGGCTTCTCCCGCGCGATCCCGGCCATTGTGGACTCCAGCGTAACCACCATTATCGCCGGCGTCATACTCTTCTGGCTCGGCACGGGGCCGGTCATGAGCTTTGCAAGCACTCTCGTAATCGGCATTGTGGTGTCGATGTTTACGGCAGTCGTCATCACCAAGATCATCATGAAGGCTCTCATCGGCCTTGGCATCCGCGATCTGCGTCTGTACGGCCTAAGCTCGAAGGCCGCCGCCGCAGTTGAAGAATAGGCAGGTGTAGAAATGACATTTACTGTGAAGATTATCGAACTGCGCAAGAAATACTTTATGATATCCGCCGTGGTGATCGCCATTGGCCTTGCGGGGATGCTGTTCCAAATAGCCTCCGGCAACGGCGCGTTCAACCTGGACGTTGAGTTCACCGGCGGCACCGAAATAACGGTGGACGTGATTAACGACTTTAACGTGGAGGACGTCCGCGCCATCGTGATGGAATCCACGGGCATCGCGCCGGCACAGCTCCAGCGTATCATCGGCACAAACCAGGTGTCCATCCGTATGCACGAGCTGGCTCTGTACCAGCGCACAGCCTTGATACAGGCCATGGTCACCGCCTATGGGCTGGACGCGGAAACGGACATCTCCATCTCCGACGTAAGCGCGACAATCAGCGGGGAGATGCAGCGCAGTGCGGTTATCGCCATTATCTCGGCGTGTGTCGCTATGTTGCTCTACATTGCCGTGCGCTTCCGCGACTTTAAGATAGGCATGAGCATGATAATATCCTCGGTACACGACGTGCTGATAGTCCTGCTGACCTACAGCGTATTGCAGATATCGCTCAGCTACTCGTTTATCGCGGCGATGCTTACGGTGGTCGGCTTCTCCATCAACGCCACCATCATCATCTTCGACAGGTTCCGCGAGAACAAACGCCTGACGGCGGAGCGCATCAAGGAGAACCTGATGATGAGCCGCAAGGCAATCAAGGAGCCTACAGTGGAGGAACAGCTGGATCTTTCCATCAACCAGACGCTTCTGCGCTGTGTGTACACCGCGCTGTTTGTGCTGGTGGTCACGGCCTGCCTCTATATACTGGGCGTGCCGGCCATCCGCGACTTTATCCTGCCCATTATCGTGGCGACCATCTGCGGAACCTATTCGTCAATCTTCATCTCCGGCCCCATCTACTACATGATGAGCAAGCGCGAGACCGAGAAGGCCGCCGCGTAATGAACTTCCGGCTGGACGCTTTCGAAGGGCCGATGGACCTTCTGCTGCACCTCCTCGAGAAGAACGAAATAAACATCTACGACATCCCCATAGCCGTGATCACCGAACAGTACCTTGCGCACCTGGGTCATATCCGTAAGGCGCGTGACATGGCCTCTATCAGCGAATTTGTGGTGATGGCGGCGACATTGCTCGAGATAAAGTCCCGTATGCTGCTGCCGGCCGCGCCCAAGACCTCCGGCGAGCCGGAGGTTGACCCGCGCGAAGAACTTGTGAACCGCCTTATCGAGTACAAGAAGTATAAGCGCGTGACCGCGGACTTCGCGCAGAAGCAGCTTGTGGGCGAACGCTTCGTCTTTCGCCCGCCCGATTCCGCAATGATATCACGCGCGCGCGCCGATTCCCTTGCGGATCTCGGCGACTTTCTGGACGGCGTAGACCTAAAGCGTCTGCTGGAGGTCTGCCGCGAAACTCTGCGCCGCAAGGACATCTCGCCCGACAGGCCGGAGGTGTCCTACAACGTTATCGCGCAGGACGCCTACACCGTGGAGGACCGGATGGAGTATGTGCTGAACCTCCTGGCGATCCGCGCGTTTTACAGCTTTGCGGGCTTGCTGGAGAGCGCGGCGGGCAGGGTTCAGATAATCGTAACGTTTATCGCCGTGCTGGAGCTTGTGCGCCAACAGCGCGTACAGGTTCGTCAGGAAGGTATTTTCGCGGAAATTATGCTACACGCCGTATGAGGTATAGTATGAACATGATCGAGTACGAGTCGGTTGTCGAAGCCCTGCTGTTTGCGGCCGGCGAGCCTGTGGACATCGGCGACATCGCCGGAGCGATAGAGCTTGACACGCACACCACACAGGCTCTTCTCGACAACCTAATATGCAAGTACGAAGCCGAAAAGAGGGGCATCACGATAGCCCGGATGGACGGCTCTTTTCAAATGTGTACTAATCCGCGCCATTTTGAATATGTTAGAAAGGTGTTCGGCAGCACGCGCAAGAAGCCGCTTACGCCGGCCATGCTTGAAACTCTGGCGATAATCGCCTACAAGCAGCCCGTGTCCAAGTCCCAGGTGGAGCATATCCGCGGGGTAAACGCCGACCACTGCGTCAACAAGCTTATCGAATACTCCCTGGTGGCTGAGTGCGGGCGTTCCGACGCCCCCGGCAAGCCGTTGATCTTCGCCACTACCGACGAATTCCTGAAACATTTCGGGATAAGCAGCCTAAGCCAGCTGCCCGCGCTGGAGGATAACTACGAGCTTCTGAAAAACGAAGCTATCGCGGAGCTGGCGGAATAGGGGATATCATGTTCTTTGTAGACGGACACTGCGACACGCTCACCGTAGCCAAAACCGGCGGCGAGGATTTGTTCAGCCGCGCCGGGCATATTAATCTTGAGAAGCTGGCGCGGTTCGCGCCTTCGGTGCAGGTCTTCGCCATATGGCTGACCGACGACCAACTGGCCGACGCATACGCCGCCACGTGCGAAGTGATGGACTATGCCCACGCGGAGTTTGCGAAGCACCCGGGTCACATCCGCATCGCGCTGTCCCGCGCGGATGTGGCGGGGAACATCGGCGACCGCGTATGCTCCGCGATCCTTGGGGCGGAGGGCGGCGAGCCGATCGGCTCCGACATGGGCAAGCTCCACAGCCTGTATGCCAAGGGGCTTCGAGTTCTCACTCTAACATGGAACCGCGGCAATAACATTTCCGGCAGCATAGCCTGCCCGGACGGCCGCGGGCTGACTGCCTTCGGACGCGAAGTTCTGGGCGAGTGCGAAAGGCTCGGTATCCTCGTGGACGTGTCGCACATTTCGACCGCGGGCTTTTGGGACGTTGCGCGGGCGGCGAAGAAGCCGTTCTTCGCGAGCCACTCCAACTGCAGAGCCTTGGCATCGCACAGGCGCAACCTTGACGACAGCCAGATCCGCGCAATTGCGGACTGCGGCGGGGTTGTCGGCGTGAATCTGTACGACGCGTTCTTGAGCGACAGCCCCAAACCCGGCATGGACGACGTTGTGCGGCATCTGCAACATCTCGTGAACGTAGGCGGGCAGGACTGCGCCGCGCTTGGCGGCGATCTGGACGGCATCCCCGAGCCAACAAGCGGCTGGTTCACCGATGTAACGGTCTACGAAGCGCTGTACCACCGTCTGACCGCCCTCTGCGGCGCGTCACTGGCGGATAAGATTTTCCGGGAAAACTCTCTGCGTGTGTTTGCGTTCTGACGCGCGTTGATGTATAATGATACTGGACATAAAAATATTATGTACGAAAGGTGATAGACAATGCGGCAAGAATGGACTGGCTTCAAATCCGGCAACTGGGAGGCAGAGGTCGATATACGCGACTTTATTCAGACGAACTACACGCCGTATGCCGGCGACGAAACATTTTTGGAAGGCCCCACGGACAGCACCAAGGAACTGTGGCAGAACATCCTGGGTCTGTACAAGATCGAGAACCGGCAGGGCGTGCTGGATGTCGAGACAAAGATACCGTCCACCATCACAGCCTACGGGCCGGGATACATCAACAAGGATATCGAGCAGATCGTCGGCCTGCAGACCGACAAACCGCTGAAACGGGCGATAATGCCCTTCGGCGGGCTTAATGTTGTGAAGAGCGCGCTTGAGTCCTACGGGCGCGAGCTGGACAAGGACACCGAGCAGGTGTTCCGCCAATACCGCAAGACACACAACGACGGCGTGTTCGACGTATATACGCAGGAGATGCTGCGGGCAAGGCGCAGCGGCATCATAACCGGTCTGCCGGATGCTTACGGCCGCGGGCGTATAATCGGCGACTACAGGCGCGTGGCTCTCTACGGCACGGACAAGCTAATAGAGGCCAAGCAGCAGGACAAGCAAGGCCTGGACTTCTCCGGGATGAACGAATCTACAATACGCCTGCGCGAGAACATCAGCGAGAACATACGGTCTCTGAAGGAGCTTACGCAGATGGCGGCGGGTTACGGCTTCGACATTTCGCGGCCGGCCGCAACCGCGAAGGAGGCTATTCAATGGACGTACTTCGGCTTCCTTGCGGCTATCAAGCAACAGGACGGCGCGGCCATGAGCCTTGGGCGCGTATCGACGTTCCTGGACATCTACATCGAACGGGATCTGCGCAGCGGCGTGCTTAGCGAGGCCCGGGCGCAGGAGCTTATCGACCACTTCGTGATGAAGCTGCGTATGGTCAGGTTCCTGCGCACGCAGGAGTACAACAACCTGTTCTCCGGCGACCCAACCTGGGTGACGGAAGTGATCGGCGGCATGAGCGAGGACGGCCGAACCCTTGTGACCAAGACATCCTACCGCGTGCTGCACACACTCTACAACCTGGGCCCCGCGCCGGAGCCGAACCTCACCGTACTCTGGAGCGTGAACCTTCCTCAAAACTTCAAGGACTACTGCGCCAAGGCGTCCATCGACACAAGCTCCATACAGTACGAGAACGACGACCTCATGCGCGGATTCTGGGGCGACGACTACGGCATAGCCTGCTGTGTGTCGGCGATGCGCCTTGGCAAGCAGATGCAGTTCTTCGGCGCGCGCGCAAACTTGGCGAAGGCTCTGCTGTACACCATCAACGGCGGCCGGGACGAAAAAAGCGGCGAACAGGTCGGCCCCGAGTTCGCGCCGATCACCACAGAATATCTGGATTATGACGAGGTGACGCGTAAGTTCGACCAAGTTATGGAATGGCTGGCGGGGCTGTACATCAGCACGCTGAACGTCATCCACTACATGCACGACAAGTACAACTTCGAGAGCCTCCAGCTTGCCCTGCACGACAAGGACATCCTGCGCACACAGGCCACGGGCATTGCCGGGCTGTCCGTTGTGGTGGACTCGCTCTCCGCAATCAAGCACGCAAGGGTGCGCGTTGTGCGCAACGAATCCGGCCTTGCCGTCGGCTACGACATAGAGGGCGACTACCCCGCATTCGGCAACAACGACAACGAGATCAACAAGATCGCGTCGGATCTCGTAAAGAACTTTATGACGCGGCTCAAGAAGCACGCCACCTACAGGGATGCCGTGCCCACAACCTCCATACTCACCATCACGTCCAACGTGGTATACGGCAAGAAAACCGGGGCCACGCCGGACGGGCGCAAGGACGGCGAACCCTTCGCCCCGGGCGCGAACCCCATGCACGGGCGCGACAAAAAGGGCGCGATAGCCTCCCTTGCGTCCGTGTCAAAGCTGCCGTACAACTACGCGCTCGACGGTATATCCTACACGTTCTCGATAATTCCGTCCGCGCTTGGCAGAACGCCGGAGGTTCGCGTCAGCAACCTGGTTGGCATAATGGACGGCTACTTCGGCGACAACGGCCACCATATAAACGTAAACGTGTTCGACCGCGAAACTCTGCTGGACGCGATGGAGAAGCCCGAGCTGTACCCGCAGCTTACGATACGCGTATCCGGCTATGCCGTAAACTTCGTGAAGCTGACCAAGGAGCAGCAGCTGGACGTACTGCACCGCACATTCCACGAACGCGTATAGCGAGGCCGCCATGGAGAACAGTTACGATGTGACAGGCAAGATACATTCTCTGGAAACCTGCGGAACCGTGGACGGCCCCGGCATACGGTATGTTGTCTTTACGCAAGGCTGCCCGATACGGTGCGTGTACTGCCACAACCCCGACACATGGGACGCAAACGGCAAGAACGCGCTTACGAAGTCCGTCGGCGAGCTGTTGCCGGACATCTTGAAGTACAAGTCCTACTTCAAGGCCTCCGGCGGCGGCGTCACCTTGACGGGCGGCGAGCCGCTTATGCAGAAGGAGTTCGCCGCCGCCCTGTTCAAGGCGTGCAAGGGCGAAGGACTGCACACGGCTCTGGACACATCCGGTTATGCCGGCATTGACGACGGCACGCGGCGGGTTCTCGAACACACCGACCTCGTACTGCTTGACATAAAGAGCATCAACCCGGCGACGTTCAAGAACGTAACGGGCTTTCCCATAGACCGCACCCTTGAGTTCGCGAAGCATCTAAGTGACGCCGGCATCATGGCCTGGGCGCGTTTTGTGCTGGTGCCGGGGCTGACGGACGACGAGGACGAGCTGCACGCGCTGGCGCAGTACCTCACAACCCTGCGCAATATCGACAAGGTAGGCATTCTGGCCTTCCACCAGTTGGGCGCGTACAAATGGCAGGATCTCGGACTGGACTACAAGCTGGCGGACACGCCGACACCTTCCGCGCAAGAGACGGAGCGGGTGAGGGATCTGTTCAGAGGTTACGGCTTCGAGGTAAGGTGACATAATATTATTATGTAACGCAGAGGTGCAGTATGTATGATGTAATAGTTGTCGGGTCCGGCCCCGCGGGGATATTCGCTTGCTACGAGCTTATGCAGAAGTCGCCTGGGCTTTCGGTGCTGCTTATCGACAAAGGGCTGAATATCGACAAGCGCAGATGCCCCATCATGGCCGGCAGCATCCACGTATGCCCGATAAACGAAGGCCGGCAGAGCTGCACGCCGGCCTGTTCGGTAACGTCGGGCTTTGGCGGCGCGGGGGCGTATTCCGACGGCAAGTTTAACGTGACCACACTCTTCGGCGGCTGGCTTGGCGACTATGTTTCCGATAGCACCCTGCTGGAGCTTATCAAGTACGTAGACTCAATCAACTTGGAACACGGCGCGACAGACGAGATTACGAACCCCGTAACCGAAAAAGTGCGCGAGATCGAACAACGTGCCTACGGCGCGGGTCTCAAGCTCCTGCGCTCGCAGGTTCGCCACCTTGGCACGGAGATCAACCTGGAGATACTTAGATCCATCAACCGGCACCTTTCGCAGAGGATCGAGATGCGCTTCGGCACGGAGGTGCGGGATATTCTTGTGTCCGGCGGAAAGGTTTGCGGGGTTGTTCTGCAAGACGGCACGGAGCTTGCCGCCGGAAGTGTTGTGATAACGCCCGGCAGGGACGGCTCGGCGTGGTTTGCGGACTTGGCCGCGCGGCACGGGCTGAACCTTGTGAACAACCAGGTTGACATCGGTGTGCGCGTCGAGACTGCCGACGTTATTATGTACGACATTAACAAGCACCTCTACGAGGCAAAGCTGGTGTACAGCACATCTGTCGGCACGCTGGCCCGCACGTTCTGCTCAAACCCCTCAGGCCACGTTGTTGTCGAAAACCATTCGGGAATCATCTGCGCAAACGGACACGCCTACAAGGACCCGCGGCGCGGCTCCGAAAACACAAACTTCGCAATTCTCGTATCGCACAGGTTTACAGAACCGTTCAACAGGCCGAACGAATATGCCCGCGAGATCTGCAAGCGCGCGAACGAGTTGTCTGGCGGAAGCGTGATTCTGCAGAGGTTCGGCGACATTGTGCGCGGCCGCCGCTCCACCAAGAAGCGCATCGCCGAAAACTTCATAACGCCAACGCAAACAGAGGCCGAACCCGGCGACCTCGGCGGGAGCGTCGGACCATCCGGTGAAGGTTCCGGCGGAGATGGTGATGTTGGTCAGCGCGGGCAGCGGCGCCCTGCCAGCGGGGCTGCCGGGCGGGCCGGGCGGCCCGT
>WRAA01000070.1 GCA_009780445.1 Defluviitaleaceae bacterium | reverse complement strand
CTGGTGGCCACGGCGGAAGGGCCGCCGGGGATATTCAGCAGGATGGCGGGGCGGGCGGCACCATAGACCACGCCGACAAACACGCCAACCATTACGGCCATGGCGTGGTTGACAGGCCAGCCAAAGGTCAGCGACACCAGCAGGGATATCGCCATGGTGCCGGAAAGCCCTGGTATCGCGCCTATGTACACGCCCGCAAAGGTGCCGATGCCCGCCAGCAGAACCAGCATCGGTTCGCGCACCACGATCAACAGATAGTACAGCACGTCCAAGCCAACACCCCATCCTATGGAAATACCACGTTAAACAGCATACCAAACACCACCACGGTGAACACCATGAAGATGGCCGTCCAGATCACATTCTTGAGAAAGCCGGACTTCATGAGGTAGCACATGGTGCCGTAGAGGAACAGGGATGTCACAACGTAGAAGCTTATGCCGGCCAGCAGCAGGCCGCAGTACAGCACCACCGCGCCGATGATCACAACGAGATCCCGCGGGAACACATAACACAGCCCCGCCCAGACCTTGGCCTTCCAATCCGCAATGTCGCTAAGCGGCGTCTTGCCGCGCAGATTCTTGACGAAGATGGCACCGGTCAGCGCCACCCAGATCACGGTCATCATCAGCGGCAGGATGGCCGCCGAAGACTCCCGTGGCGGGTTCACCCGCCCCCACAGCTCCACGGAGTGATACAGGAAGAATAAACCGATCAGCAGCAGTACGCCGACAAACAGCTTCTCACCCGGCTTCATGTCATAGTTCATGCTTCCACCCCTAATCGGAATCTACAGCCCGGAAACTAGTTCAGCGCGCCGCTGGATTCCAAGGCTCTGATTGTGTTGGCTTGCCAGTCTCTGATATATTCGCGGGCTTGGTCGCCGACATAACCCATGAAGTTTACGTTGAAGCTCACCAGCAGTTCTTGGTAGGTGTCGCTGTGGCTTGCTTGCAGGAAGGCTTCGGCAAGGGTGTCGATGATCTGCTGATCCGTGCCGTTGCGCACGAACACGCCGTAGAACGTACCCCACGGAAGGTATTCGTCAAAACCCGGGAACTCGGCCGTCACCAGCGGAATGTGCGGCAGAACAGGCACAGGCTCGAGCGAAAGCATCGTCAGGAACCTGATCTCGCCCGCGTTGTAGGCTTCCACGCCGGCTTGGATCTTCGCGATGGTGAAGTCGGCCTCACCGCTGATCACGGCGGTTCTTGCGGCCGCGTCACTCTCGTAGGGGATCTGGTTGAAGGTCGCGCCGGTTACGTCGGTGATGAACGCGCCTATCGTCCAGGGCAGACCGCCCGTGCCGGTAGTGGCAAGGATGACGGAGGCGGGCGCCGCCAACGACGAGTTGATGAGTTCCGTAAAGCTTTGGTACGGCGAATCGTAGCGCACGATCACGCCCACGGTCTCGTCGCCGATGATGAACACGGGTTCGAAGTCCTCGTATGTAAGCTCGCTGATTCCCAGCACTTGGTACAGAGCCGGGTTCTCCGCGCCCATCAGCAGGTTGTAGCCGTCCGCCGCCTGGTCGTAGACAAACTGCGTGGCGATGCTGCCCGTGGCCCCCGTCATGTTGCTCACGACGATGGACACGCCAAGGTAATTTTCGGCAATGGCCGCCAGAGGCCGCATGAGCGAATCCGTTCCGCCGCCCGCGCCCCACTGCACAATACCGTTGACAGATCTGGAGGGGAAGTCCGCTCCGCCCGCTTCCGGTGCCGCCGCCGTGCCGCCGCCCGCGTTGCCGCACGCGCCAAGCACTGCCGCAACAAGGCCTACCATGGCCAGTGTCATAATCTTCTTCATAACTTTTACCTCCTTACAAATATTTGTGTACGATGTCCAGGACCTGTTCCAGATCCCTCACCGGTATCTGCCCGGGTGCCGAGGTTCCGCCCGCCGCGCCGAAGGTCATGGCAGAGCCGAACATCTCGCCGGAAAGCCTGCTAAGCAGACCCATCGACGACATCGACATCGTGATGAGCGGCCTGTCGGCATACTGCTCGTACATCTCGTTTGTCGCGGCCAGAAGGGTCAGCACGTCCTGTTTACACTTGGGCATTACCGCAATCTTGAGGATATCCGCGCCCATGTCCTGCATCTTGCGAAGCCGCTTCACAAGCTCTTCCCGCGGCGGTGTCGCGCTAAAGTCGTGGTTGGAGCCGACGACAAGCACCTTCGCATCATGCGCGGTTCTGATCAGCCTCGCAACAACCTCGTCGCCCGAGAAGATCTCAACGTCTATGAAATCGGCCTCGCCGCTCTGCGCGACAGCGGTGTTCAGCTCTGTATAATAGTCCGTGGAGATCTCGCGCTCCCCGCCCTCCTTCTTCGTGCGGAAGGTGAACAGGATCGGGATTTCCCCCAGCAGACGGCGCAGACCGTGCATCACCCGAAGCGTCTCGGCCGCGTCGCCAATATCCTCATAGAAGTCAGACCTCCACTCAACCATGTCGACATCCATGTCGCGCATGACCCCGGCCTGCTCCATGATCCTGTCATAGCTCATCCCGACTATGGGCGTGATAACCTTTGGCCGATTAAGCCCAATTTCCAACGACCTCACCCGCAATGTACCCGGCACAATGCCGCCCCCCTCTCATTCTGTCATCAATAATATCACCAAACACGTACAACCGTCAATACCCTCCATTTAATACCCTCCATTTGAATGTTCTACCCGGCAAAAGATGCCGCCCTTGCGGACAGCATCTTGGTGTGGGTTCGTTTGTTAAGATTCTTATTGCTCCATCGCCGTCTCGGCGAAGCTGTTGTCTACGAAGCCGTCGAAGTCTACGCGGCGGCTAAGCTCGCCCGACTGCTCCATGATGTCCTGCAGAAGCTCGAAGCCTTCGCGCTCGATGGTTAGGCCAACCGGCCACGCGCCGATATCCTTGTAGCGTTGTATCATCACGGCCAGTTCATCGTAGGTGTTCTCGGGGAAGTGCGGGGCTATCACGCGGGCGGCTTCATACGCGCTGTGTTCGTGCATCCAGATCTGCGCGCGGCGCACGGCGTTGGTGAAGTTCTGCACGGTCTGCGGGTTCTCGCTGATGAAGCTTCGCGTGGCCATGTAGACCGTGTACGGCACCGCGCCTCCGGCCTCGCCAAGAGAAGCCACAACATAACCTATGCCCGCCTGTTCCAGCATGAACGCGCTTGGGTCAAACTCCGCCGTAAAGTCGCCCACTCCCCCGGTGAAGGCGGCAGCGGTGGTCGTGAACGCCAGGTTCGACAGGATCTCCACGTCCGCGCCGGGTTCGATGCCCTGTTCGCGCAGGATATACTCCAGCACCATCTGGGGCATACCGCCAAGACGTCCCCCGATGATCGTGCGTCCGCGCACATCGTCCCACGTAAAGCCGGGCATTGGCTCACGCGCCACGAGGAAGTTGCCCGCCTTGGCCGTAAGCTGGGCAAACGGCACGGCGAAGTCCTCCCGCCCTTCGTTGAACACGTAGAAGCTTGCCTCCGTGCCCATCAGCCCGATGTCGGCGTTGCCCGACAACAGCGCAGTCATGCTCCTGTCCGCGCCGTTGCCCGTATCCAGCTCGATCACAATGCCGTATTCCGCGAAGAATCCAAGCTCCATCGCCACGTACTGCGGCGCGTAAAATATCGAGTGTACCACCTGGTTCAGCCGCACCACGCTAACGCCGTCCTCTGCCGCAGACCCGCGCGCGCACGCCGCCAGCATCACCAACGCAACAGCCACAGCCGCCGCACGTTTATATGCAAGTTTCATACAAACCCTCCATGTCGTATTGATAGCCTATTACGACAATATATTCAGGCTTGCACAAAGAGTTACCGCATGATACAATACAGCAAATACTTGCAGAACTCATAACCGAAATGGAAGCCGAGTTACGGCGTTCGTAGTAACGGAGGGTTGCGTTATGGCATACGAAACAAAGGTTATCCTTGCACTGCTTGCGGAGCGTATATCGCAAGCCGCAAGTGTTGAAGAAGCTTACAAGGTCGTCGCACCGGCCGCAAGCGTTGAGGGTATGCAGCTTCCCGGTTTTGAAGAGATGTCAAAAAACACTAAATCATAACGTTTAGGGCGTGAAACTATGGGAATGTCAGACAGACAGTTTGATGCTTACCGCGCCGAGCTGTTGGAAAATCTCCGGACAGCCTTGGCGGCATCGCCGGAGAATGAGATATTACGCAAGATGGTAGAGCGTATAGACGCGGAATTGCGCCGACCATAAGCATAGTTGATACGGATTAACGCTGGCTGATCAGGTCGTAGGCGGCTTGTTCGGCTGTCTGCACACCTTGGTGTATGTCGCGCAGGCTACGCGCGAAGGCATCGTTATTTACATTGAACGAAATAGCCGAGAGCACCATACGAACCTCCGGCAGTCTCTCGATGGTGTCCTCCTTCGCCAGCGGAACAAGCATGTTCTCCGGCCACAGCGAAAATCCGCCGTCCGCCTGGGCATAACCGGCATCGAGGATCCAGCTTCCGTTGTCTGTGCCGCGCACCACAAGTATGTCCGCGCCCGGGCCGTGCGAAGGCTGTCCGCCGCCGTGCGGATACCCCGGCTCCGCAACATACATCCGGGCAAAATCAAGCCCGCCGAACATCTCCTGCATATGCGCAAAACCGCCTGCGCCCTCGAAGAAGCTCTGCGGCGCGGCAAGCGTAAGGCGCGGAGCCTGCGCCGAGAGCGCGAGAAGGCGCAGATCCCGGTCTTCGCGCACAAACATGGAGTACCGCGCGTCCAGGTGCCACCATTCCAGCAGCATGTAACCGAACACGTCCCGCAAGGTATTGTTCACGATCTCTTCCTGCAAGAGTATGTCGAACACCGGCTCTTCGCCGATGGACGGCAAGCCCGTCAGCGCGTCCTGCAAGAACACCGCCGATAGGTCAAACTCACCCGCAAGCATTCCTGCTTCAAGCTGGGCAAGGCTTGTGTAAACAGGCCCGCGCACAACGTCTATGCCGAAGTTTTCAAGCTGCAAGGCCATTATCTCGCCCACAAGCACGGCCTCCGGCGTGTCCAGAGTCGCCAGTGTCACCCTGCCCTGTCCGAAGCACCCGCTTAGCGTAACCAACATCGCCGCAAGCAGCGCGGTTGCGATCAATCTTCCGGTCATACGATCCCCTCCAATACGTCTCGAAGTTTCAGAACATCCTCACGCATAACACTTGCCAGCTTGCGGTTGTAGATTGCCGCGGCCGGGTGGTACAGCGGGAACAGCACATGCTCCGCCCTGACGATTGTGCCGTGCGCCGTGCCGATTGCGGCCTTCGCGCCGCCCGTAAGAGCCGCCAGGGCGAAGTTGCCCAGCGTCACCACGTATTCCGGCGCGAGCAGTGCCAGCTCCTCCCGAAGATAGGGCAGGAAGAACTCCACTTCGCCGCGCGTCGGCGGGCGGTTGCTTACCCTGCCCGTAACGGCGTGTACCTTTGCCGGGCGTGCCTTCACCAAGTTCGTTATATATACGTCTACGCGCTTGCGGCCGAGAAGTTCCAGCATAATGTCCAGATTCCTGCCGGCCGCGCCGACAAACGGCCGCCCCGCGCGGTCCTCTTCCGCGCCCGGGGCTTCGCCCACGAACACAACACGCGGCGCGTCCGCACAGCCTTCCCCCGGAACAATCCTGCGCCCGGCATACTCCGCGGCCTCACCCGCTTCGCGCTCCAGCCGCTTATACAGCTCCTCAATTCCCACGCATCTCACCTATCAAGCGAGTTTTAAGCTCGTATAGGCCGTCGGAGAGATCCACAGGCATTATATGCGGCCGCAGAAGCCGTTTATACTCCACCCACAGCGTGGCAAGCTCGCTGCGGCAGTGGCGTTGGATGTCCATGACCTTCGGCGAGACGTAGACACAGCGGCCTTTCACAAACACCGGCACCAACAGCTCCTTCACCGTAAAGCTTCCCGCCGCAAGCACCATCTTCTTCCACGTGGCCACAGGGTGGAAGAGGGTGAGGTCTGCGCCTTCGTTTATCCTTTCGCCGTCCAGGGCTATCACGTCGGCCTTGATCTTGCCGCTTTCGCGCTCGTATATGCGGAAGAGCGTTTTCTTGCCCGGGTTCGTGATTTTCTCCGGATCCTCCGAAATTTTTATCTTCGACACCAGACCGCCATGCGCGTCCTCCATTGCCGAAATTTTGTAGACACCACCCAGCGACGGGCAGTCCTTGGACGTGATAAGGTTCGTGCCGACACCCCAGAGGGTGATCTTCGCGCCCTGATGTTTAAGATCCTTGATCAACCACTCGTCGAGGTCGCTGGAGGCCGATATCACGGCTTCGGGGAAGCCCGCTTCGTCCAGCATCACACGCGCGGCCTTTGAGAGATAGGCCAGGTCTCCGCTGTCCAGGCGTATGCCGTACTTCCCCGTAAGGCCGCCCGCCGCCCGCATTTCCTTGAACACGGTGATAGCGTTCGGCACGCCGGACTTCAGCGTGTTGTATGTGTCCACCAGCAGGATGCACTGCGCGGGGTAGAACTTCGCGTATGCCCGAAACGCCTCCGGCTCGCTCTCGAAGGACATTATCCAGCTGTGCGCGTGGGTTCCGCGCACCGGAATGTCGAACATCTTGCCCGCAAGCACGTTGGACGTAGCGGCGCACCCGCCGATTATCGCCGCGCGCGCCCCAAGCACTCCGGCGTCCGGCCCCTGCGCACGCCGCAGGCCAAACTCCATCACTTCGTCGCCCTCCGCCGAAATGCAGATCCGCGCGGCCTTCGTCGCGATAAGGGTCTGGTGGTTGATGATGTTGAGCAGTGCCGTCTCCAAAAACTGCGCCTCTATCAGCGGCGCGGTGACGCGCAGTATCGGCTCGTGGGGAAACACCACGGTACCCTCCGGCACAGCGTGAACATCCCCGCGGAAACGGAAGTCCCGCAGGTACTCCAAGAACTCCGGCCGGAAGCTGCCCATACCCCGCAGGAAGTTGATGTCCTCCTCCGAGAAGCGTATCGCCTCGATATACTCTATCACAAGATCCAGCCCGCACGTTATGGCATAGGCATTGGTCTCCGGGTTCTTGCGGAAGAACATGTCGAACACTGCCGTCTTGGTGTGCTCTCCCCGCAGATAATGCCCCTGCATCATGGTCAGCTGGTAATAATCTGTCATCATCGTAAGATTGTAGTCGTGCATGGCTTCTCCTTAGCGTCAATTAATGATTATCGGCGGCAGCACCCGCAGGAACGCCCCGCCGCCGCGCACCGCCTCCACAAGAAACAGCGACGGCTCCTTGTGCGCCGCCGCGTGAACAAAACACAGCCGAGTAGGTTCAAGCCGGCATTGCCGCAGTTTTTCGAAGCACTCCGCCAACCTGTGCGGCTTATGTACCATGGCGAAACGCCCCCCGGGGCGCAGAAGGCGTGCCGCCGCCGACACAACATCGTCAAGGGTGCAGAAGAGTTCGTGACGCGCGGCGGCGCGGCTGCCGGCTTCGTTTAAAAGCCCCGCGCCGACCTTGATGTACGGCGGGTTGCACGTTATCACATCAAAGGACGAGGGCTTGTACAGCTCCGCAGTGTCGCGTATGTCGCCTGTGTGAATCGTTATACGATCCGCGCTTACCGCGCCGGCCTGCGCGTTCAGGGCGACACTTCGCCGCGCCATGTCGGCCACCTCCGGCTGGATCTCAATGCCGGTGTAGTGCGCATCCCACCCCTTCGCGCTTAACAGCAAGGGGATCACCCCGCTGCCCGTACACATGTCCAGGGCGCGTTCCCCCGTACCTACTGACACAAAGTCGCTAAGTTTCACCGCATCGATTCCGAAGAGGAACTTGGCCGGATCCTGGATGACCACCAGCCCGTTCAGCTGCAAGTCGTCAACGCGCTCACAGTCCTTCACAAATCCGTCCACTTAGTCGATCAGCTTCTTCAGCTCGTCGTTGATGGCCTCGCCCGGGGCCGCGCCCTCTCCCGCGTGTTTGCGCGAAACGATCTTGATGTCCTCCACGTTGTAGGTGTTGACGATGATGTCGTCCCCCGGCTTCTTGCGCACGGCCACCTTCACAAGCTGGCGCAGTACGTTGATGGACTGCACCTCGCCCTTGCCCTCCGGCACGATTACCGTGTCGCCGATGGACGGCATGTTCTTGTTCAGCTCTTCGTAAGTTTCTTCCTCGTACTTCAGGCAGCACATCAGCCTTCCGCATATGCCGGATATCTTGGTCGGGTTAAGGCTTAGGCTCTGCTCCTTGGCCATCTTGATCGACACGGGCTGGAAGTCGGACAGGAATGTGGCGCAGCACAGACAGCGGCCGCAGATTCCCACGCCGTTGAGCATCTTCGCTTCGTCCCGCACGCCGATCTGCCGCAGTTCGATACGCATACGGAACACGGAGGCAAGGTCGCGCACAAGCTCGCGGAAGTCCACCCGCCCGTCCGACGTAAAGTAGAACATGATCTTCGTAAGGTCGAAGGCAAGCTCCACGTCTATGAGCTTCATGTCCAGCTCGTGTTTCTTTATCTTTTCCGCGCAGATGGCCATTGCTTCCTTCTCTCGCTGTTTGTTCGATTCCTGCTGGGAAAGATCGGCTTCGGTTGCGATACGCACGATCTTGCGCAGCGGAGCCATGACGGTGCTTTCCTCCACCATACGGCACGGCAGTTCACACGTGCCGAAGTCTATGCCGCGCGAAGTCTCGACGATCATGCCGTCGCCCTGCTTCGGCTCGGTTCCGTTTGGGTCGAAATAATATATCTTGCCCACCTTGCGAAATCTGATGCCCACAATCTCTACCATACAGTTCTCCTAAGCATAACTGTCACAGCCCGCGGAGCGATAGCAGCAGCGAGTCCATAACGAGTTGAAAGTTTCCGTTGT
>WRAA01000069.1 GCA_009780445.1 Defluviitaleaceae bacterium | reverse complement strand
GTTCGCAAGTTTGACACTGACGACGTATGGCGGAAAAAGCACCGAAAATACGCCGGAATGGGGTTTTCAAACACGCCCTAAGGGTTTGCAAAGGAATAAACTTTCCGTTTTGCTTGTCTTTTTGCGCAACTGCTGCGTCACTTCTTCCTTGCGAACCTTCCAGGTTCGCGGCGTCATCAGTTCCTTGCATTTGCACAAAAATCCTGCGCAAAATCGGAAAGCTTATTCCTTTACAAACCCTTATGCCTGCGCTTTACCGTTTCGGAGCGTTTCGCGCGTGCCTCGTACTTCTCGTAAGCCTGTATTATGCGCTGCACCAGCGGGTGCCGCACCACGTCCTTGTCGGTCAGCACAGACACGCCAATGCCCTCCACGCCGGCAAGGATGCGCGTGGCCTCTATCAAGCCGCTGTTCCTGCCCTCGGGCAGGTCTATCTGCGTTATATCCCCCGTTATCACGGCCTTCGAGCCGAAGCCAAGGCGTGTCAGGAACATCTTCATCTGCTCCGGCGTAGTGTTCTGCGCTTCGTCCAGCACGATGAACGCGTTGTCGAGGGTGCGCCCGCGCATATACGCCAGCGGAGCCACTTCGATCAGCCCCTTCTCCATGTTCTTCTGGAAGGCGTCCGCGCCCATAATCTCGTGCAGAGCGTCATAAAGCGGGCGCAGGTACGGATCCACCTTTGCGTGCAGGTCTCCCGGCAAAAAGCCCAGCTTCTCGCCGGCCTCGATAGCCGGGCGCGTAAGAATTATGCGGTTCACGTTATTCCCGCGAAAGGCCGTTATCGCCATGGCCATTGCCAGATATGTCTTGCCCGTGCCGGCCGGCCCTATGCCGAACACGGCCGACTCCTTGCGTATCAGGTCCACATAACGTTTCTGCCCCAGCGTCTTGGGCTTGATAACCTTGCCGCCGATGGTCATGCACACGCTGTCGGAATGTATCTTCTCGATATCGCCGAAACCTTCGTCCTCCAGCGACGCAATGATATAGTTCACCCGCTGTTCGCCGATCTCCTCCCCCTTTTCGGCAAAGGTGATCAGCTTGCGCAAAACGGCCTCGGCCTTGTGTGCGTTCGCGCCGGACACCAGCACGCTTTCGCCCCGGTTCACCACCACCACGCCGAAGGTGTTCTCGATCTTCTTGATGTTCTCGTCAAGCTTGCCGAACACGTTGCCGATAACGCCGTTGTATATCTCTATAACTCTCTTCTGCGAGTTTTGTTCCATGTTTGTTCTCCTTTGTAAAAGGCTGTCACCGGCCGAACGCCGGCCGCTGTTCGCCGATATCCTCCACAGCCGCCACAGCCGCCCGCACCAGCAGCGCGCCCGGGTTATGCTCCAGAAAGTCCACGCGCCTGCCCACGATCTCGGCCTGCGGGCTTACAACCGCCTCTATTCGCGATTCCAGCACGGCCTCGGCCAAAGCCTTGGCCTCCTCCAACTCCCGCCGGTGGGTGGTCTCGACAAACTCGCTGTACCTTCGCGACACCACCTTCACCGGCAGGGGATAATACTGCCCGATGCCGACATTGCGCGAATATGTCCTGCGCGTATAGTTCGTAAAGCCGTGGTTCGCAAACGGCATGGCGAAGGTGCGGCCAAACAGTATTATATCATGGGCCGTATGCTCCCTGCCGGTATAATTTCGCATGTGATAGACGTAGTGTACGCCGAAGTTGAAGTCGTAGTATATCCGCGCAAGCACCTGCGCGTGGGCGTGAATGTTGTCGGTGACCCTGCCCGTTTCGTCGTCGCGCACCACTATCTCGGAGCTGACCAGCACGTCACCCGCCCGCACCACGTCATGCACCCGCACCACGGGCGTCCCGCGGGAAGCCGTTATGCTCACCACAAGCCCGTCCCGCGCGGCAACAACATCTGCGGGGCTTCGGCGGTCCACGATGATCTGGCGCGGCAAGGTCTCCGTAATGTTGATAACCGCCGCCGTTCCGCGCAGAGACACATTCACCCACGCGATATCCTCGAAGCTGCGCATAAGGTGCATCTCCACATCCCCGCGGTTAACGTTCGGGCGGAAACGGCTGAGGCCAAGCCCGGCCTGCTCCGCCGCGGCGGTGATCTCCGCGGGGTTCAGCCGGTCCGCGCCCACAACCTCCACCTGCCACACAAACAGCGACATGGCATACAAGCCCGCCAGGAACATACACGCGCCGGCCGCAAGCATCTTGCGCCTGCGATAGCGGAATATCACAAAGGGCGCGCCGCTGCGGCTCCTGATGCGGTACTTACAGCCCGCCTTACGCGCGTGCCGCCGCAAGCCCCAAAACGCAGCCACCGACACCTTCAAGCACATGCCGCGCTCCGTCTGCTCCACATCCCATATGTATGTCCCGCCGCGCGCCGCAATATTAAGGAAGCGCAGCGCCCCCTTGCCTGTCACCTCTATAATAACATATCCCCGGATGTAATTCCACAACGTTATTAACATTTTTACCTCAAATTAAATATCCAAAGTTCGCCAACGCTCCCGATATCGTAACAGATTCCGCCGTCAGATGCTTCAGCACAAGCCCGCGCCCCTCCACCTTCAGCACTCCGCAGCTTGTATTTATCCGCACCACCACAGAGCTATACTCCACAAGAGACTTATAGTTCTCCACCGTAAGCTCCTGATTGCCGACAACATTCACAAGCGGCAGGTTCAGCACGATTTCCTTCGGAAGCTCGAATAAGCTCGATATCCTGTGCCTGAAACCGGTCTGCAACACGCACCTCCCCTTACGCCGGAATAGTATATATCTTATTCACATTGCGGCCCGGGTATGCCTGCCCAACGCTCCCGCCGGCCGCCCTTCCCAAATATTATGCGGCATTGTAATAAATAGCTTGAAAATTCCGGCTGTGTGTGTCATAATTTGAAGAGCGCGTATAATTTGAAATTTTGTGCGCCTGTGTTTTGTACGCCTGTGTTTTGTACGCCTAATATGATGAAGCGGAGGATGTCGCTGTATGACCACTGAACGGAAGCAAGGTTCACTCTCGGTAAAGATTATATCCATGATACTGGTAATTATCACGATCATCACGGCTTCTATCGGGGCCTTTTCGTTCATTGTGCATCGCGGCAGCATGGTGGACAGGCACAGCGCGAAGGCCGTCGCGATTGCGCAATCGCTGTCCCTGGCCGTCAACACGCAGGAATTCCTGCACGCCATCTCCGCCGACGAAAAGAACGACTACTACATACGCCTGCAAGCCCGTTTCGACAGAGTAAAAGAGGAGGTCAACGCCTCCTTCCTATTCGCCGGCCTTATCGACTACAACCTGGGCTTCGTAACCTTCATGGAAGGCCTGGCACCCGGGGACGTCCGCACGGCGGATCTCAACACAGTCCTGCCGCTCGAGATCTTCCCGCCGGAGTTCTTCGCGACACGGCAAGGCATTGCGGGCGCGTCCGGCATGGTGCCCTCCGGCGTTGACGACACCATGGTTATAGCCGCCTACGCCCCCATTTTCGACGACGACATGCGCCCGATAGGTCTCGTGGGCGTTACGCTGGACGTAGACCACGTGCTCGCCTCCGGCAACATATTCCTGTTCTACCAACTGGCCATCATCGCCGGCGTCGTATTCGTGATGATCTGGGTGCCCGTGTTCTACCTGAAAAACCACGTAAGCAAGCCGCTGGCACAGCTTAGCGAAGCCTCCGACAAGATCGCCGCCGGCATAATAAACGTCAGCCTCCACACCGACAGGAACGACGAGATCGGCCACATTTACAGATCCTTCTCAAAGATTTCCGAAAACTTGACCATCCTGGAAGAGAACCTAGCCGAGTGTGAGTCTGCCATACGCCACGGCGCCGTGTCCCACAGGATCAAGGAGACGCGGCTGGAAGGCTCCTTCAAGGACATTCTCGACATGGCAAACAGCATCATCTACGAATTCGTGGACTTCATGGGTCTGCTGACCGAACCCGTCGTCATCGTAGACAACAATCTTAACATCATCTACGCCAACAACACCATCAAGAAGTACACAGGCCACACAAACGCAGACACAGAAGGCTGGCATATCGACAAGCTGATGAACAACGAACTTTCCAAGCACCCCTCCTTGATCAAGGCCAATATCGAATGTGTGCCGCAGCTCGAAGTATGGGTAACTATGCAGCTGAACCCGCAGGAAACCTTCGACCTTGAAATGAACTGCATTCCCTTCGGAACAAGGGGCGACACCCTGGGCATAATCATGCTTATGACGAACATGTCCCACGTGGGCGAGCTGCAACGCCGAACCGAAAAAATATCCGACTACCGCAAGAAACGCTCCGAATCGCTGGCCGCCAACATAGTCAACGCCTTCGAAAAGGGTGATCTGTCAGTAAAGATCGCCAAGGCCGACTATGACGCGGACACCAAGGAAGTAGGCCAGGAGCTGGAGGCCATGGAAAAGGTAGTAATTACGGCCACCAGCACCATCAAGAGTTATGTAGACGAAATCACCGCCATGCTCGAGCAAATCGCCGACAAAAACTTCAACATCTCCATAGAGCGCGAATACACGGGGGACTTCGGCTCAATCAAGAACTCCCTGGTGATGATAGTCGATTCCATCGGCCGGCTCATACGGGAGATCCACACTGCGTCCGTAGAAGTGGAGGACGGCGTATCCAAGATCTCCGGCTCCACCAAGAAGCTGCTCTCCGGCTTCGACGAACAGATCTCCACCGCCGGCAGCGTGCTGGAATCGGCCAACAAGCTCACTGACGAATCCCGCAAGAACGCCAAGGATGCCCAATACGCCAACGACCTTTCCATAAAGGTGCGCGACAACGCCCGCCTTGGCTCACAGCACATGCAGGATATGTCCGCCGCAATGGACGCCATCATCGCGTCCACAAAGGAGATCAGCAACATCGTCGGCATAATCGAAAGCATTGCCTTCCAAACAAACCTTCTCGCGCTCAACGCCTCCGTAGAAGCCGCAAGAGCCGGGGAACACGGCAAGGGCTTCTCCGTCGTAGCCGAAGAAGTGCGCAACTTGGCCGCGCGCAGCGCCACAGCCGCCAAGAACACTTCCGAAATGCTCTCGAGATCCCTAGCCCATGTGGATCTTGGCGCGGCAAAAACCGAGCAAACCTCCAAGGCTCTCCTAAGCATAGTGGAAGCGGCCTCCGCCGTGTCCGAAGCCGTCGAGAACATCTCCGCCATCTCCACAGACCAAGTAGCCGAGATCAGCAAGATACGCGACGGCATAGAGAACGTATACCGCAGCGTCATGGAGGAGGACATCGGCCTGGTGAACAACAGCGCGGATATCTGCGACGCCCTTTGCCACAAGGCACAACGGCTCCGCAGCATGGTCGAAGAGTTCAAGATCCGCAGCTAATACGGACTTGCAATCTTAACAACGCTTGGCGAATGGGCACAGATGCTGAGCGAACGCGCCCTGTGCCCATGAGGTTAGCGTTGTTTAGATTACAAGTCCGTATAACACATTCCCCGCAGTACTCAAAAAGGGCTGCCGGCTACCACATCATAATGGTAGACGGCAGCCCTTTAGGCTAGGCTTTAGGCCTCATGACGAACCGTTTCGTCATTGTCGAGCCTGGCATACATCGACAGGCTGTAGAGACCGGCAAGACCAACAAGCGCATAAATCAGCCGCGCAAACCAGCCGCCCGTTCCCCCGAAGACCATCGAAATAAGGTCAAACTGGAAAAAGCCGATAAGCCCCCAGTTGATCGCGCCTATAACTATCAAGGTCAGCGCGATCCAATCAAGAGTCTTAGACCTCATGCTTCCCCCTCCTTTTCCTGCAGCATGTGCCGTCCTCAATCGCTTGAAAACGGCATTAATGAATTTCAGCCGAGTCATAGTCATACATCAATATAACTCACACTTATTATGCCACGCGGATGGGGAAAAATTAAGTTTTATGCTGGAAACGAAGATCCTATCATTTTGTCTCGCAATTCTCGTTTGAACGTTTCCATGTCCTTCGGCGAAACGCACAGGCTGTTCTTGCCGTGCTTCCCGCCGCTGTAAGTTATTTCGAGAGCCTTGTTGCTCGCGCCGTACAGCCTGTGCGGAAAATCAAACAAGCCCTGCAGTTCTCGCGCGGAACGCATCGCATCATAGCGTATTTTTACGGGTCTTAGCGGCCAATGCCGCTCGATAACAAGCTCGTTTTCGCCAAGTGTATACTTTGTGAAAAATACCGTCAGCAAATGCCCCGCCACGGCAATCATCACAAGCGCAAACCCCAAGTTCATCAGCAAGCCGGCAAAACCCTCGGCGCGAACCTGCCACCACGGAACAACAATAGCCGCAAATACGAGAATCCACGCCGTAACCACCACACTGACCCTAGTCCTGTACATCCCGCCATCCTCTCTCTACTGCCGAAACAGAGATCTGGCAGCGCCAAGCACCTCCGCCTGCGTCCACGTATGGCCGTTCGGCACAAGAACGGCATAACCGCCGTCGGCAACAACTTGATAACCGAAGATCCGCGCAATGGTGCTGATGGGTACGTATACCATGTCGCGGTACATCACAAGCTCGTAGGCGTCGGCGGCTCTCACCTCCGCCCGTGTGCCGCCCACAGTCATAGACAGGCGCATCTGCGCCCGGTCCCACTCGCGCCCGGTCATATACCGGTTAAAGTGGTGCGCTGGAATGTACATCTCGCCGGTGACAGAGCTGATAAACGGCGCAGCGGCCAAATCCGACGAAACTTCGGTCGGCCGCCCCTTGTGCATGTACACAGGTTCGCCCGCGCGGTACAGCACCGCACCGGAAAGCACCGCCCGCTGAACAGGGTCGCGGCCGATGGAGATGGAGCGCATCCGCAAGTCCTGTAAACGCGCCCCATGCCCCGCAAAGCGCGAAACAAGCTCACCCTCCGCGTCATAGGTCAGAAAACCCGTATAGATCCCGGTGAAGCCCATGCCTTGCAGCAACGCCGCGCGTTCCGGCGTGTCGATGGTGTGTACAAAGCCGCGCACCTCTCCCAGCCGCAGGCGGTATGCATAGTCCTCCGTAACAATCTCGTCCGGCACAACCACGCCCCACAGCCCCTGCTCCGCCGCAAACGCCGCAATCTCCGCCGCCCGCATGGTAAGGTGGTACGGCATCATGTACACCGTAAGCAAAACGTCCTCGAAGCCCAGCCCGCGCACATACGCCACGTCCTCAAAGGCATAGACCTGTACCACAAACCGCCCGATAAACTCCGGGTACTCCGCAACTATCGCGTGCAGAGCCGCGTAGGCCGTGTCCTTGGTGTCGGTAATGATACGCACATCGGGGTGTTCCTCCAGAAACTCTATCAATCCGGAGAGATCCACCGGCGTGAACCTGTCGAATATAGGCCGCGCCATAAACTCCGCGTGCGTAACCGGCAGCACACCGCCCTTGGGAACGCGGTTAAAGTAGTGGTGCCAGTCGTGGGTCAGCACGATCCTCTCACAAGATGATGTCAGCATGTCCAGCTCTATATAACGAAAGCCCAGAGCCGCGCTCTCCCGCATAGCCTCCAGCGAGTTAGACCCCGCATAACCCTCCACAGCCCCGCCGGCGTGGGCGACAAGCACAAGCCGCCCCTCATCCTGTCCGGCATACACCGAAACCGACAAAACAGCCAGCACCCACGCCGCAAGCACGGCCTTGCAAAATCTCCTGAATTCACGCACGCTAACTTGCTCCCACATTGCCTTCCGTGTCGATGGAGACGATCACAGGAAAGTCCTCTACAGTAAGCCGGCGTATGGCCTCCGTTCCAAGGTCGTCAAAGGCCACAACCTCCGCGGACTTCACACTGCGCGCGATATACGCCGCCGCCCCGCCGATAGCCACGAAGTATACGCCGCCGTTCTCCGTAATACAACGGCGCACTTCCTCGGATCTCTCCCCCTTGCCGATCATATAGCGCAGACCGCGCTCGATCAGAAACGGCGAGTATTTGTCCATACGCCCGCTGGTTGTCGGCCCCGCAGAGCCGATCACCTGCCCGGGCTTGGCAGGGCTTGGCCCGGCATAGTACACTATCTGCCCCTCCAGCTGCACGGGCGGCTCTTCGCCGTTCTGCATCATCTCAATCAAGCGTTTGTGCGCCGCGTCCCGCGCCGTATAAATAGTCCCGCTAAGCAGCACCATCTCCCCCGCGCGTAGCCCGGCCGCGTCCTCACGGCTAAGCGGAAGCTCCAGCTTCTTGCCGGAGATGCCGGCCGCGGGCGCGGAAGGCTCTGCGTATTCGTGACGGCCTGTGGACACCCCGGCGGACGAACCGCCCAGCACCGCAGACGCGTGCCGCGTAACGTGGCACCCGATGTTCACCGCCACGGGAAGCCCTGCGATATGCGTCGCAAAGGGTTCGATAAACACGCCCATCGCCGTCATCACCCCGCCCATTCCCGCGGGGCCGATATCCAGCGCGTTCACCCGTTCCAGCACCCTCTTCTCCACCTTGGCCCAGGCGGGGTCGGGGTTCCACGTGCCGAGATCCCGCAGCAACGCCCGCTTCGCAAGCATGGCCGACTTCTCAAACGTGCCGCCGACACCCACGCCCACGATAAGCGGCGGGCAGGGGTTGCTGCCGCCTTCGGCCACAGTCTGCACGATAAAGTCCTCCACGCCCTCCAGCCCCGCCGAAGGCGTAAGCATCTTGAGCCGGCTCATGTTCTCCGAACCAAAACCCTTCGGCTTCACCGTAAGCGTAAGCGCATCCCCCGGCACTATCTCGTAGTGGATAACGGCCGGCGTGTTGTCCCCCGTGTTTTTCCGCGCGATAGGATCCGACACGACAGACTTTCGCAGGAACCCGCGTTCATAACCTTCGGCGACACCGGCGTTAATCGCGTCGCCGATGTTCCCGCCCTCTATCCGCACGTCCTGCCCGATATCCGCATACACCACGGTCATGCCCGTATCCTGGCATATCGGCACGTTCTCTGCCGCCGCGATATCGGCGTTTTCCACCAATATG
>WRAA01000068.1 GCA_009780445.1 Defluviitaleaceae bacterium | reverse complement strand
TCGTCCTCGTCCTCTTCGTCCTCGTCGCTGTCGTCGGCGTTGTTCCACGCGCTCCAGCTGTCGAAGAACTGTGTCGGGCGGGTGGGGAAGTTGCCGTCGTGTGTGCAGAAGGAGCCGTCTATCTGGGAATGTAGGACGGTGAAGAGCGCGGCCTCGGAGCCGGGCGAGTAGAAACCTTCGCGCGCGCCTACGATCGTGCGGCGTGTGTGCGCCGGGCAGCTTGGGCCGTGGCGCATTCCGGACACGGTGCAGATGTCTGCGCGGACGTGGACGTGGCAGCTGACGTCGCCCTGGTCGCCCACGATGAACAGATCCGTCACCACGATGTTTCCGCGGGGATCCAGATGGCAGAGACCCGGCACAGCCCGCATACCGGACACAGAGCAGTGCGCGGCGCGGATAACGCCCGGCGGCTGCTCAAAATCGCGGAAGGGCAGGTCGGCGTGTATGCGCTCCATTACGTCGCGCCAGATCATCATGTGGTGGTTGTTGGTGCGCAGGCGGTCGGGCTGGTCGTAGCCCATCCACACGCCCGCGGCGAAGTACGGCGTGTACCCCACGAAGAGCAGGTCGTGGTCGTTGGTGGTTGTGCCTGTCTTGCCGGATACGGGGATGGTGGTGTTGCGAAGGCGCGCGGTGCCGCCCGTGCCGTTTGTCAGCACGTCGCGCATCATGTCCGTCAGGATGTAGGCGGCGGCGGGGCGCAGAATCTGGCGGTTCACCGGGACGTTCTCCAGCACGATGTTTCCTTCGGAGTCCAGCACGCGGGAGTAGAACTTGGGATAGTTGTACATGCCGTTGTTGGCGATGGCCGCAAAGGCGGCGGTGGTCTCCAGCTGGGTTACGCCGTGGGTCAGCCCGCCAAGGGGCAGTGACGGCACCATGTCGTGAAAGACCTGGTTGCCGCGCACAACAGGGTTGTCGGGCGTAACAACGGTTGTGAAGCCGAAGTTAAGCACATACTGGAAGCTGTCCTCCAGCCCGGTGTTGAACATGTTGATCACGCTGACAACATTCATGGACCACGCCATGGCGCGGCGAAGGCTGGAAGGCCCCCAGAAGTCTCCGTACCAGTTGCGCGGCGTATAACCGTCGATGGTGAAGGGCGCGTCGTTGATAATGGTGCCGGCGTGGGCGCGGCCAAGGTCGATGGCCGGCGCGAAGCTGGCGATGGTCTTAAACACAGAGCCCGGCTGGCGGGGCGAATCCACCGCGCGGTTTAGCGCGAGGTTGAGCATCTTTTCGCCGCGGCCGCCCGTCACGGCCAAGACGTGGCCGTTGCGCCAGTCCATCACGACCATGGCGGCCTGCGGCTGGGGAATCGGCACAACACGCTCCGCCGCGATGTACTCGTTGTCGCGCAGGATAGAGTCGCGCATGTCGTCCACCCATCCGTCCACACCCGCCCAGTTCGGCACGGTTCCGCGGCGTTCCAGATGTTCGGTGCGGCCTGTCAGCAAGTTGCGCTTTGTGACGAAGTATTGTATGTCGATACGGAAGCCCAAGGCCGGGAACAAATCGTCGTTCAAAAAGGCTTCGTCCATGATGGCCTGCATCTCGGTGTTCTTGGTGGCGTAGATACGCAGGCCGCCGTTGTAGAGCCAGTGGAATGCCTCTTGCAGGGAGATCGCGTACTCCTCGCTAAGGTCACGCGCAAGCTGCTGCTTCAGTGAATCCACGAAGTAGCTGTGTACGGAGTTGATCTGCTCCGTCACGCGCTCGTTGGCGATTATGCGGGCGTATACGTCCGTGTCGGCCACGGCGTACGCGTGTTCCTCCTCTGTGATAAAGCCCAGCCGCAGCATGTTCTCCAGCACAAGGAGCTTGCGGGTGCGGTTGTTGTCCGGGTTGTTCACGGGGGAGAAGCGCGAAGGGTTCTGGGTGATGGACGCGATAACGGCGGACTCGGAGATCGTCAGATCTTCCACGTCCTTGTCGAAGTAGTAACGCGCGGCGGTCATTACGCCGTGCAGGCGGTGGTGCAGGTTGATCGTGTTGAGGTAGACCTCGAGGATGTGGTTCTTCGCGGCCTCGCGGGAGCCAAGAAGCTCCACCAGGTCGCGCTCGTACACCACGGCCAGGTAGATCTCCTGGATCTTCGTGCCAAGGGTGTTGCGGGGGATGCCGCGCACGTTGTTCTTGATGATCTGCTGTGTAATGGTGCTTGCGCCCTGTGTCGTGGGGTTGGTGAGGTTGTGGTGCAGGGCGCGGAACATGCCGCGGATGTCCACGCCGTTGTGCGTGAAGAAGCGTTCGTCCTCTATGGCGATAAAGGCGTGTTGCAGGTGCAGCGGTATACGATCCAGCGTGACGTACTCGCGGTTTTCGTCCCCCGTGAGACGCGCGATCTCCACGCCGTGCTGATCCACTATGATGGAGGGGTACACGCTGGGCATGATCGCTATAGCCTCTTCGCGCGGCGCGCTTTCCACCACACCCATGAACGCGCCCAACGCCGCGCCGCCAAGCCCAAAGCCCACAATAAGCGCCACGGCAACAACAACACGCCCAACAATTATCATAAGCTTGTTGCGCGTCTTGGCCGTGTGCTGTTTGGCCGATTTTATCTGCTTTGCGTTATGCTCACGTGAATAATCCATCAGCACCTCCCTAGAACCTATAATTTCCAATTTCATAGACGATTATAACATATCATATACATTGAATCAAGAGGTCAGACCATGGGTGATCGTGATTATGATAATGTTAAAGCGGATAAAGCTGGCGGTGGCGGTGGTATTTGCGGCGGTGGTGCTTACGCTGGGGCTGGGTATGACAAGGATAGATGACAGGCTGATGCCCATTGTGACGGCGCAGACCAACGAGATGGCGCGCAACATTATGAACCGGGCTATCGACGCGTCGCTGGTGTATGCCGGCGCGGGTCTTGATACGTCCGACTTTGTGGTGAAAACGTTTGACGCGGACGGCATGGTGCTGTCGCTGAATGTGAATACCATGCTGGTGAACCTTGTGTGCAACGCCATGGCCGTGAACATGAGCAGCATCCTGGGGCCGCCGAAATCCGAGCGTCTGCACATTCCCATAGGCAGTTTGCTGAATGTGGACGTGTTCGGCAATGTCGGCCCGACAATACCCGTGTCCTTCCGCTATGTGGGCGGCGCGGTGGTGGACTATGAGACGGAGTTCCGCGCAGTTGGCATTAATCAGGTGAACTTTAGGCTCTGGGTCGTGGTGGATTCGTCCATAAGGGTTGTGAACCCGCTGGAGGACAAGGACGTTATGATGACGCGTAAGATCGCCCTGATCGATACCGTGTTCAGCGGGCGCGTTCCCCACATGTACCTGAACATGGGGCAGGGCGGGGGATTCAATTTGCTTGAATAGGCGGCTGGTCGCGCAGAAGGTATGCCGTCATGATATCCTCCAGGTACTGGCTGTGGCGGTTTGTGGCGTGGATTATCCGGGAGGTGTCGCCTTTTGCGATAGCGTCGGCGGTGGCCTGGTGCGACAGCACAAGGTTCTTGAAGGCCTCCGGGCGGGAGTCCTGGAGGATGCGCTTCATGAGGTCGTCCTCTTGGCGCAGGGAGATCTCGTACATGCTGCGCAGGTACATGTTGCGGCAGGCGTTCGCGACGACCATGTGGAACTCCTTGTCGGCCAGCAGGAAGTTATCGGTATCGTGTGTGCGCACCACGTGGGGCATTGCCCGGGAAATCTTGGTCAGCGCGTTGCCCTGTTCGGGGGTAAGGTGCTTTGCGGCCTCCAGGTTAATTGTGGTCTCCACGCACTTGCGCGCAAGCAGCATTTGCAGGATGCCGTTTTCGGTAAGCTCGATGTTCTTGCTGTCCTTGCCCCAGGTGTCCGGGTTGCCGTTTAGGATGACCGTGCCGGTCTTAGGCCCTTGGCGCAGTATTCCCTTGTCCTGTAAGATCCGCAGAGCCTCGCGGAGCGAAACCCGGCTTACGCCGAGCATCCGCGCAAACTCATGCTGGTTCGGAAGCTTCTCGCCTTCGCGGATGCGCCCGTCGCGCAGCATAACCTTGATATCATCTATAATGTACGCTGAAAGCAGTCTCTTTCGCATGATATGCTTACCTCTGTAGATTAAACCGCGGAACGTCATTTAACGCCCCGCGGTCTTGTTTATGCTGTAACAGCCTTACGCTTGGTGGTGCGTTGCCATGCGTGCATGACAAGTGCTATGGCGATAACGCCGTTGGCGGCGAAGAACCGGAAGTACTCGCCGATGAGCGCGCTGCCCATAAGGTTCGCGCTGGCAAATGGCGCAAGTATGAAGAGCGAGTGGAACAGGAGAACGCCCATGATGGCGTGTTTGACGGAGGCGCGGCTGACCGTGGCTCCGCCGACCAAGAGGGCGGCAATGGCATACAGGCCCACCTGGGTGTGCGAGCCATAGGTGGACATCACGCCGAAGTTCTGGAGCATGATGATCTGGCCGTAGGACGCAAGCAGGGTGGACATGATCATGGCGATGACGCGCGTGCGGTCTACGTTGATGCCGGCGGCGGTGGCTACGGCGCGGTTCTGGCCGGCGGTGCGCATGTTCTGCCCGAGGCGCGTGTTCATGAACCACTTGATGAAGAAGCAGAGGCCAGCGATCAGCAGATAGGTGAACACAGGCACACCCACGTGTTCCAGACCGCTGTAGATGATCGTGTTAAGCGTGATGGCATAGAGCAGGGCGGCTACGCCGAGGTAGATGTAGTAGCGGACGGGCGTGGTCTCTTGCTTTAGCACAAACTTGCTCTGCACGATTTGGTAGATGTTGTAGAGCGCGAGGGTAACCGCGCCGAGGCGCACACCCACAAGGCCGTTGAGGCGGTCTTGGTAGAGGAAGAACAGGAACGGCATGATCACAAAGCTGGCGATGTAGGCAAGCGTCAGCGGGACAAGGAACAAAAGGATCTTGCTGAACCCGCCTTCGCCGCGCAGGGTGATCGGTTGTTTCTTGGCGAGCTTGTAAATCAGCATACCGGCGGTGAACGCAATCGCGGCAATGAAGGAGACGTTGAGGATCTCCAGCATGGACACGTTGTCGATAACCTGGCGCATGTAGTTGGGGCTGTCGCCGATGTTGATTGCGTTAAGCACCCCTACGCCCGTGGGTATCATCAGCCGGGTGGCCGCAATGGGGATCACCCCGCCGAACACGAAGAGGAACAGGAACTGGTAGAATCCGTCGGCAAACAGAGCCGTAACCATGCCGCCGATCATCTCCGAGCCTTTCATGCTGTTGAACATACGCCCGACGAGGTAGCCGAACACGATGGCAATGGGCGTGGCCAGCAGGGCAACCCAGAAGATACCCAGAAGCCCGGAGCCGCCCCACAGCACGATCAGGAACATGGCGATCTGCGCGGCCATCGCGCCCAGCACTATGCCGAAGTTAAGCCCAAGGCCGGCCACAACCGGGATCAGCAGGCTCAGCACCATGAAGGTATTGCGGCCAAAGCGGGTGAACAGCTCGTTGAAGAACATGGTTGTCGTCATGCCGGAGTGGTAGAATGCAAAGAGGCAGATTACGGCGAACATGATGACGACCTTGTTTTCGAAGAAGATTTCGCGAACCTTGTTGTAGAACACATCCTGTGTCATCAGCGGCCTCCCTTCGCCTTGCTTAGGGCATAGAGGATTATGCCGTTGGTGATGATCAGGCGCAGCATCTCCGGCACGCCGGGAACATCGGGCATCATTACGTTGGCCAGCGGCAGTGCGATGGTGAGTATGCCGTTGAACAGGAACGCGCCCAGCAGAACGTCAAATATGCGGGCGCGCTTTACCGTCGCGCCGCCGATAAGCACCGAGGCCACCACTGTGAAGCCGTAGAACTGCGGCGCGTTGTACATTTGCAGGAAGCCGAAGCTTTGTGCGTAGATGATAATGCCGACTGCGCCCAGAGCCGTGGAGATCGTGGTGCCGAGTATGCGCATACGGTCTACGTTAATGCCGGAGGCTCTGGCATAGGCGGGGTTGGAGCCGGCCGCGCTCATCATCATGCCGAGGCGGCTGCGCATGAAGAGCCACATCAGCAGACAGCAGACAAAGAACACAGACAGCAGGCCGAGGCGCACCGTCATGTCGCCTATCTGGAAGCGGAAGAGGCCGTCGAATGCGCCGCCGAAGTCGTCCGTGAGGTTGATCATCTGGCGAAGGCCGCTGCCGGTGGCCGGCAGGATCAGCGTGCTGGTGCGCACAGGGATCAACGCCCAGACGATGTTAAATATGGCCAGCGCGGAAAAGCCGACATACACGGAAACGGCCATTTCACTGCCCTTCACGCGGTTTAGCAGCATTCCGTAGAGCGCGCCCATTATCGAGGCGAAGAACACGCCCAGCACAATGGCCGCCATGGCCGTGCTGATGCCGAACATGGTGGCGTTGGTGATAAAGTCGAACACGCCGGCGGAGCGCATCTCGATGCTTAGCACCGCGCCCAGCATACCGCCGAGTATGCCCACGGTTATGCCGAAGTTGGGGCCGATGCCGCTCTGTATGCTTGGCACCATGGCCAGCACGAGTATGCCCCACATGCCCCAGCGGCGCAGTACGTCGCCGAAGAACGAGGGCAGGTTCATGTTGAATATGCCCGCAAGCACGAAGAGCATTATGAACGTGGTGAGTATGATTACGCGCGGCAGGCCGAAGTCCGCCGCGGCCTTTTGCACAGTGTGCAGGATACTTGGCTGTTCAGCCTTTGCTTCGCTCAAGGAACTCATTGTACACCGCCTTTCTCGTTATCGGGGTCTGCGGGGGCGATCGCGCTCATGGCCAGGCCGTATTCCGCGTCGGACGCGTTTGGCGAAAGGATGCTGACGATCTTGCCGTCGGAGACGATGGCCACGCGGTCGCAGAGGCTGCGGAGTTCGGCCAGCTCACTGCTGATCATGATGACGGTGAGACCTTCCTCCTTGCGCAGCTTTGTAAGGTAGTTCAGGATCAGTTCCTTCGCGCCGATGTCGATGCCCCGGGTGGGTTCCGACACGATCAGCAGACGCGGCTTCATGGTGAGGGCGGCGGCCAGGCAGACCTTCTGCTGGTTGCCGCCGGAGAGCGTGCCGACCTTCTGCCGATAACCGTGGCAGCGGATGTCCAGCAGCTCCACCATGTCCTGCGCGTGTTTGTTCATCTTGCCTGCGTCCAGGAGCTTGGCAAAGCCGAAGCTGCTAAGGAAGTCTTGGCGTGTGGCCATGACGCGGAACATGATGTTGTGGGCGATGCTCTCTTCGAGAAGCAGACCCACGCCGCGGCGGTCCTCCGACACAAAGGCCAGGCCCTTGTCCAGCGCGTCGCCCAGCTTTAATAGGTCCAGGCGTTCGCCGAACACCTCCACGCTGCCGTCGGCGGGGAAGAGGCCGCTGATGCCGTTGGCCACGCCAACCTTGCCCTGGCCGGCCATGCCGCCGATGCCGAATATCTCGCCCTCGTGAACGTCGAAGGTCACGCCGCGCACGGCTTCGCCCGGCATGTCTACGTGCAGATCGCGGATGCTTAGGGCAACGGGTTTGCCCGCGAAGGTTTCCTCCTGCGCGATGCCAAGGTTGTCGATGGAGCGGCCGACCATCAGCTCGGCGATCTCGGTGACGCTGGTCTCGACCACCGGCTTGGTGGCCACAAGCTCGCCGTCTCGCAGAACCGTCATGCCGTGGGCGGCTGTCATGATCTCGGACAGGCGGTGGGAGATGAAGATTATTGCAATGCCTTTGTCGGCGATAGATTTCATTACGTCCAGGAGCTGTGAGGCTTCGCTCTCTGTAAGCACCGCAGTGGGTTCGTCGAACACCAGCAGCTTGATGCCCAGCTTGTCGATCTCGCGGGCGATCTCCACAAACTGCATGTAGCCGACGGGCAGACCCATGATGCGCGTGTGTTCCTCGATACCCATGCCGATGGCATCCAGCGACTTTCTGGCGTCGCTGTCCATCTTTGCGTGGTCCAGACGCTCCAGACTTTTTCCGAACAAGTGGCTTAACACAGTGGGCAGGGTGTCCTCGCGCCCAAGCTTGATGTTCTCGGTGATGGTGAAGCCGGGGATCAGCATAAATTCTTGGTGAACCATTCCTATGCCGGCGGACAGGGCATCGTTCGGCGACGTAAAGCTAACTTCCTCGCCCGATATCTTGACGGTGCCTTCATATCCGCCCGTTTCGTGTATCATGGTCATGCCGAACAATATGTTCATCAGCGTGGACTTTCCCGCGCCGTTTTCGCCCAGAAGCGCGTGGATCTCGCCGGGTTTCACCGCAAGGGAAACCCCGTTCAGCACCACGTTTTCGCCGTACGCCTTGCGTATGTTGCTAAGCTCCAGTACATATTCAGACTGCAAGCGTACACCCTCCTTCAGATATGTAGATATTGTAGATATGTAGAATGATAAAACGCCGGGTGAAGCTGTCTAAGACAGGCTGTCTGCCCGGCGCGTTATCGTTGTTAATTATTCAGATATAGCTTATTCGAATGTGACGAAATCGGACAGAACTCTGTAGAAGTTTTCGAGGTAGCTTCCGTCGGCCAGCGGCCAGTTGCTAAGCTCAACTTCTGCGAAGTAGGTAGCGGCGACTTCGTTGATGATGCGTGTAAGCACTTCTCTGTCGTGGCGGCCGTTGGTTCTGCCTTCCAGGAACTCGATGGAGTACAGAGTGCCCACTTCCACAAGCAACATGTTGATCGGCACAGGCCATGTGGAGAAGCGTCCGCCGGCGTCAGCCGCTCTGAAAGCTTCGTTGAGCTGGTCGATAAGGTAGAGAACGTCGCCTTCGTTGCCGCCCATGTCGATGTTCATAGCGGCGGGAAGTGCGTGGAACGGGCTTGGGCAGCACTGCAGAGGATAGAGGCCGCCGTAAGCTACAACCTGCGTGATCAGAGGCTCCTGCATACCGCAGTTTGTGGAGAAGAACGCGGTGTTCTGGCCGTGTTCGGCGATCCAGCGCGGTACGTTCTCGAGAATGAACATCTGTGTCTGCGCGATACCTTCCGCAGTCGGGTCGGGAGCGGTAAGCTCTACCCACTCGATGCCAAGCTCTTCAGCCGTTTCC
>WRAA01000067.1 GCA_009780445.1 Defluviitaleaceae bacterium | reverse complement strand
TTGCGCGGCAGTTTTTCGCAAGGCTAGGAGCTGACGACGCCGCGAGCCCTTGCGGTTCGCAAGAATGCTGTGTGCCGGTGGCACACGTTTAGCATCCGAAGCGTCAGCGCAGGGAGAATCGACGACGCATTGCGGAAAACTGACCGCAAAGATGGTGTTTGACAGTTTCGAAAGAGGTCTATTGAATACAGGTTCTAAATATGTCGGCACCTTGCGAAATATTGCGAGGTGCCGTATTTTATTAGGGCGTGTTTGAAAACCCGCTTTCGGCGGATTTTCGAGTGATTTTTTCGCCAGACTAGGAAGTGGCAAACCCCGCGAACCCGCAGTGGTTCGCAAGTTTGACGCTGACGACGTATGGCGGAAAAAGCACCGAAAATACGCCGAAATGGGGTTTTCAAACACGCCCTAGGCATTGGCAGACCAAATTGGTGAGGCCGGTGCTTGACAGTGTTAGTTATGTTGAGTATAATTGGGTGAGATTAATTTGACAGGCGGCTGTGGAGGTGTGGTAGGTTGTCTGAGTCATACGCTCTGTTTGTGTCACTGCCTCTAATAGTCATCTCTGCGATTATGCTTGTGCTGACGTTTTTCACAAAGAAGGAGGATCCTGCGTACAGGAGCTTTCTTTTTCTCTGCGTCGTGATGCTGTGCTGGAATGTGATCCAGATCATGTTTTCGATGTCTCAAGAGCCTGATATGATCGAGATGTTCTTCCACATGCAGATGGCCGCCATACCGTTCATGCCAGTCGCCCTGCTGCTGTACGTTCTGCGCTCGTCGGGCTTCGACAGTCTTTCGTCCGCCAAGTATACGGCCGCCCTGTGCGTAATCCCTGTCATTACAGTGATAATCAACTTCACGAACGATTATCACGGCCTGTTCCGCACCTACTTCGCCGTGGTCGAGACCGTTCCCGTCCGCGTGTTCATAAACGAGCGCGGCCCGTGGTTCTGGGTACATACGCTGTACAGCTACCTGATGGTAGCCTCCGGCGCGGCCGTGGCGGTGTACAAAATGCGGAGCGTTACGCGGGCGTCGCGCCTGCGGTACTACATGGCCTTGGTGGGCGTTACGTTTACGGTGCCGATGAATCTGATTGTGCTGTTTATCGTTCCCGAAACCCCGGTAGACAGCACGCTCTGGGGTGCCACGCTCTCCCTGTTCTTCCTCTACTTCGCCATGGACACCAGCCCCACATCCAACTATATGCGCGCGCGCAACCAAGTGTTCGACGCTATCGGCGAATATATATTCGTGCTAAGCACCGACGACGCCATCTCGGACATCAACAACTCCGCAAGGAAGTGGCTGGCCAGCCGCGGCATAATGTCGGACCCTCTCACGCGCGACCAGCTCTTCACACAGCTTGCGGATCACGGCGCGGTGATGGAGCGGGACGACTCCGGCCGTGTGGAGCTGTTCTTCCCCTTCCGGCAGGACTCGCTCTTCTCGTCCTACACACTCAAGACCAATAATATCTACGGCAAGAAGGGCGAAGTCGCGGGAAGCATCATCACATTCTCCGACATGACCGCAATCCGCGAGACCCTCCGCAATCTGCAAGCCATCAGCACTATCGACGAGCTGACGGGCACCTACAACCGCCGCGGCTACGAAAAAATGCTGGCCAACTACGTCGGCGGCAATGTCCTGCCGCTCTGCGTAATCATCGGAGATGTCAACGGCCTGAAACAGGTCAACGACACCTATGGCCACAGCGTGGGCGACTGCATCCTGCGAACCGCGGCGCACATCCTGGTGGAGTGCGTGGGCGCGAAGGGCATAGTCGCGCGGATAGGCGGCGACGAATTCGCGATAGTGTTACCGGGCTTCGGCGACAAAGAATCGGAGGTCATGCAGGCCTGCCTAAAGGAAAGCTTCGAGGCACACAGGGAGGAAATGCGCGGCGCGGGAATAGCCCTGGGCTACGCCATAAGAACCTCCGCGGAGCAAGACCTGGCCGACATAATCAGCGAGGCCGACAAGAAGATGTACCAGAACAAACGCAACGACAGACGCAGGAGCGGCTGACCGCAAGCTACATACATTGTGCGCATTGAAAAAACCTCCCTGCGGAGGTTTTTTCGTTGCGAAGCTTATTCCTGCGAAGTGTAGACCATACTTGATCTGCGCGGCAGATCCGCCGCTTCCAAGAACCTTGCGAATATCGCCGCCGCTTCGGCTCGCGTGGCCGTATTGTCCGGCCGGAAGCTGCCGTCTGTATAGCCGTTGATGATCCCGGCGGCCCGGACGGCCATCACGCCATCCGCAGCCCACTCGGAGATGCCTGCGTGATCCGAAAAGGGGCTTGCCGCGTAGTACGGCAGCTCAATGCCCCGGTGTTGGATGAAATTGTGCAGCAGCACCGCCATCTCTTGGCGTGTGACGGGGCTGTCCGGGGCGAAGTTGCCGCCGCCCGTGCCGCTTGTCAAGCCCTGCCCTGCCGCCCACTGCACCGCGCCGAAGTACCACGCGCCGGGGGAAGTGTCGGCAAAGCGCGGACCGGCCGCACCCGCATAGGCCGCAAGATCCACACCGTCAATGTTGGCAAGCACCTGCACGAACATAGCCCGCGTCATACCGCCCTGCGCCGAAAACGTGCCGTAGCTTGTGCCGCTAAACAGCTGCTGTTCCCACACCGCCCGCACAAACGGGTAGAACCAATCGTGTATCGAAACGTCCGCAAAGGGCGTTGGCGACACAGACATTACCGGCATGGTCTCCCGCTCGGTGACCGTCACGGCAACCGTGCGGCTGAACACCCTTGCCGTCTGCGGCCCCTCGGCCCCCGCCAGCCTCCAATTTTGCGGGCTGACGGTATTCGTCACAACAACGCGGTAGCGGTTTACGCCCAACGCGTCAGTGTTTGGGCTGAAAGCGCTGCCGATGGCGTTGGGAATGTTCACGAAACGGCCGCCGCTCGCGCCCTCCGCACGTTGCCACTGAAACGTCATCGTTCCGGCATTCGGCGATTCCGCTGTTACGTACAGGTAGGCGGCCTCCCGTGCATAGACCTGCGCCGGCCGCGGCTGGCGCGTAATGTTCGGCGCAAAGGCGCTCCTGTTGTGAGCCCTGCCGCTGTCCGCTTCGTCGTAGACGCCCGGCACGCCGGCAACGAAGCCGACGCCGGACGGAACCGCCGGCACCACCGTAAGCGTAAAACTCTGCGGAACCGACGCGCCGCCGTCGTTGTATGCCGTGAAGATAAGGTCGTACACGCCCTCTGTGTCGTCCTCCGGCGTGCCGTGTAACTCGCCCGTGTCCGTATCAAAGTCTACGCCGTCCGGCAGGGCATCCCCGGCGACGGCAAAGAATGCCGGATAGTTCGTTGCCGTAACGAAGAAGCTGCCCGCCTCGCCCACGGTGAAGGTGGTGCTGTCCGCGGAGTTAATGACCAGCGGCTCCAGCCACAACGCCGTTATCGTCCTGTCGCTGGTTACGCCGGTGTAAGAGCCATCCCAGCCTGCGAGATTCCACCCCAACGGATGTTCGGCATTCGGCAGAACAGCATCTCCGTTCGGCAGGACGATCTGCTCAAGCGCACCGCCGCCCACGCGCACACCATCGTCAAGCTCAAAGGTGACGATATGGGCGACAGGCAAGGCCACATATCCCTGTATACCGGGGTGGTTGCGCAGTATCGGCCTTCCGAAAGCCTGATTCCACTCCCAGACGTCCTCCAGATCCCAGCCCATTGTGTCGCTCCAGAACTGCTCCGTGCCGATTGTCGCCGCCGATACGGTTTCGCCGTAGTTGTTGTCGAGCCGGCCGACCCCCGCAAAGGGCAAGCCGTTTATCCGCACACCGGCGGAAGCCCGGTTGCCGGCAAGCACATACTCCAGATGATCCTCTACTTCACCGCGAATGCGCCCGATGAAACCATCTGGTACAACTACAACATTGCTGTTAAGCGCAACATTGTTTGAAGCTGCTGAATCGTAGTTAATGCTTCTGCCAAAGATGCCGCCGGCGATGAAACCTGTTATAGTTCCCGTGGCATAGGTGTTTTGTATTGTACCTTCGTTCCATGCGACAACGCCGCCGGCCGAACGAAGAAAGGTCCCGCCGCCACCGGCATGAACATTAACGGTGGCATAGCTGTCGGTTATTGTTGCATCCCATTCGTTTCGCGCAACCAAGCCCCCGGCATTACCGTTACGCGATGACACATCGCCACTTGCACTGCTGCGGGAGATGGAGCCACGGTTTACTCCTACCAAGCCACCGACTTCATCTGAGCCACTAACTACCACAGACGAATGTACGTTGATTATCGCCCCGCTGTTAAGACCCGTCAATCCGCCAACGCCAACACCTAAACCGATACTTGGGTGGTCACCGTCAACGCTGCCGGCAACATGCAGGTTTCTTACAGAGCCGAGGTGGCCGATTCCGCGGAACAGGCCGGCGCTCTGGTTATCGGCACCCGCAGCAAGACTCACGGCTATGGTGATAGTGTGGCCGCCGCCGTCAAAGTCTCCGATAAAAAAACTATCAACGTTAAAACTATCGGAGCCGGTGATTATGGCATCGTTGCCAATGGATGTGGCATCAATGTCGTTCATTAAGAGGTAGCTGCCCGCCCGTCTTGCCGCACGGTTGGGGTCCGGCACAACAGCATTCGTCGCGCCTATCCATTGAAGGTGCGCCGCTTCGGAGATCAGCCAAGGGTCTCCGGGGGTGCCGGCACCCGGCGGCGGCAACAAGGCCAGTGTTACAAAGTCTGCGGCGATTATGCCGCTTATCTCGCCCGTTTGAACTTGGGGCTCCACACCGGTTCCAAGGCCTTCTTCCGTGGTATACGGCTCCGGCTCGGTTTCGCCCTCTGCGGGTGGTTCCTCTCCGGGCGTGTCCGGCTCCGGCTGTTCCGGTTCCGGCTCGTTCGCCGCCGGCGGGTTATGTTCCGGCGCGTCCGGCCGGGTTAACTCCGGTTCGGGCGCCGCGGGCGGGGCTTCTTCGGCTGTGTGCGCCGCCCCGTGTTCCGCGGCATAACCGCCGGGCTGTGCTTCGCCGCCGCCATACGCCGCATAGCTTGGCGTGGCCGCAGACAACACCATCACCGCTGCCAGCATCATCGCCAAGAATCTTCTGCTTGCTCTCATTAACATCCTCCCCTGTTACTACGCGTTTGTGAAACTAATCTTACATTATTGTAGCAGAAACGGGGGATATTGTCAAATTTAGTTTTTAGCAGTGGTTGTGCTTTGTGAACAGCCAGATAAACTTCAGCCGCTGGATGTTCAGCCTGTCGGCCAGTTCGTAAATAATGTGCAGAGTTGGCGCGCACTGCTGTTTTTCGATCTTGTTTATGTAGGCGTGGCTGATGCCTGTCAGCTGTGAAAATTCGCGCAGGCTCAGGTTCAACGCCTTGCGGATAAGCGTCAGAACCTCGCCGATCTCGTCCCTCTGATCCAGATCGTTTATAAAGCTTTCAAAGCTTATATCGTCCTTGCAGCGAAAGAACAGCTTCTCCTCTTCTGTCAGCAACTCGTCCAGCTGCCTGGTTATAACAATATTGCGGCATAAGAACTCCTTGGCGGCTTCCGCTTCCGTAATCTGTGATGACATACTATCCCTGCTTTACTTAGATTTTAGAGTACCAGCCGTACATACACGTAATTATACACCTTCCGTAGGTGCTGTCAACCGTCCGGCGGGCGGAAAACGCAACTTCTCCACTTCACCCTGCTTTTGTGCAAAATTTACCAATACCGCTGACATCATTCACATTACGGGGTACAAACGTTACATAATTATGTGAAAATTGTCGAAATTCACGTTATTGATTCTCTGCGATAAAAATAGAGGGTATCGCCCGGGCATGTCGAATTATAGAGTAAGGAGCGGGAGAGATGGCGCGATACTCACAGGAGATAATCGAAGATGTACGCCACGCTAACGACATTGTGGAAGTTGTGTCCGGGTATGTGCGGCTGGCGAACAAGGCGGGCAGGATGTTTGGCCTGTGTCCGTTCCACCGCGAGAACACACCCTCGTTTTCGGTGCGGCCGGACCGGCAGATGTACCACTGTTTCGGGTGCGGCGCGTCCGGCAATGTCATCAGCTTTGTGATGCAGATAGAGAACTTCGCCTTCCCGGACGCCGTGCGCTTCCTTGCGGAACGGGTGAGCTACGCCCTGCCGGAACCGGGAGACGCAGAGGCCTCGGCGCGTTCACAGGCGCGCAAGGAGAGGATGTTCGAGCTGCACAAGGCCGCGGCGCGGTACTTCTTCGACACCTTGCAGACCCCCCAAGGGGCGGCGGCCGGGGAGTATCTGGACAAGCGCGGAGTGTCCGCGTCTGTGCGGCGGCGGTTCGGCCTGGGTTTTGCCCTGTGGCAGCCGGAGGGTTTGCTGGAACACTTGAAGGTGCAGGGCTTTTCGCCGGAGGACGCGCTGGAGACGGGTATCGTTATGCCGTCCAAGCGCGGGGGCGGCTACAGCTGCCGCTTCGGCAACCGCCTCATCTTCCCGATTATCGACGTGCGGGGCAGGGTCGTTGGCTTCGGCGGGCGCACCTTGGGCGACGGAGAGCCGAAGTACCTCAATTCCCAGGAATCCGCCGTGTTCAACAAGAGCCGCAACCTCTACGGGCTGAACCTTGCGCGTAAGGCGAAGTCGCGGGAGTACATTCTTGTGGAAGGTTATATGGACGTTATCAGCCTGTCCCAGGCGGGGTTCGAGAACTCGGTGGCGGCTCTCGGCACGGCGTTTAACGCCGAACACGCCAAGGTTCTCAAGGGTTATGCCGAATCGGTGATAGTCGCGTTTGATTCCGACGAAGCCGGGGAGCGTGCCGTGTTGAAGGCGGCCCCCTTGCTTGCCGCGGAGGGTATGCGGGTGCGCGTACTGCGTCTGCGCGGCGCGAAGGATCCGGACGAGTTCATCAAGACCTATGGGGCGCACGTGCTTGCGGACGCGGCTTCCAAGGCCGTTCCGTACATCATCTTCCGCATAGACACTCTGCGCAGGCAGTTCGACATCACCGACATCGAGGGCAAGATCGGCTTCCTGCGGGAGGCTTCGGCCGTGCTGGCTCAGGTGGACTCGGCCACGGAGCGCGAAGTGTATGTGGACGCCATCGCCAAGATCTCCGGCATAGAGCGTTCCGCCGTGGCGAAGGAGGTGGGCGTGCTGGAATCGCGCTTGGGGCAGGCTCCCGTGCGGCGCACGCCGTTACGCTACGCCCCGCGCCGCAAGAACAGCGACAAGGGCGCGGAGAACGCGCGCAAGAACCTTATCTACCTAGCGGCCAACTTCGCGCAGGCGGCGGCGCAGATCGCCAAGTTTGTTTCGCCGCAGGAAATGGGCGACCCGGACTATGCCCTGCTGCTCACAACCGTGCTGGAGTGCCATTCGGCCGGGCGCGACATCGTGCCGGCGGAGATCGTAAGCCGCTTCGACGAGCTGGAGACACAGCGCAAGGCCGCCGACGTATTCGCCTCGTCACTGGACATCAGCGAACCCCACCACATTGAGCGTTACCTGAACGACTACGTTCGTATCATCAAGTTGCACAATATCGAAGAAGCCCTGAAAAAGCCGTCCGACGACCAATCATCGGCCGAAAACCTCCAGCGTCTGCTCGAAAGCAAAAGAAATCTGGACAAATTGTATATTACAATTTGAGATGGTTACAATAGCTATTGTGGAATCGCTAGAGTCTGCTCGCAACGAAAGGAGACCACCTTGAAACCAACCGAAGACAACAGCAGCGTCACAGTCCTAAGCACGCGGATGACCGAACTCATAGCCCTTGGCAAGAGGAAGAAGGGCGTGTTGGAATACAAGGAGATAATGGATTTTTTGGGCGACATAGAACTGGATCCCGAAGCTATCGAGAAGGTGTACGAGACCCTTGAATCCTACGAGATAGACGTGCTGGGAAACATAGAGCTTGAAGAAGTAGCCGAGATCGAAGAAGCCGCCGAAGAGCTGACCAAGGGCGAGATAGACCTATCCTCCATAGAAGGTTCCATCAACACCGACGACCACGTGCGCATGTACCTGAAGGAGATCGGCAAGGTGCCGTTGCTTAGCGCAGACGACGAGATCCGCCTTGCACAGCGCATGGAGCAGGGAGACGAATGGGCGAAGCGATGCCTTGCCGAGGCCAACCTTCGCCTTGTTGTCAGTATCGCGAAGCGTTATGTCGGCCGCGGGATGCTGTTTCTGGATCTTATACAGGAGGGCAACCTGGGGCTTATAAAGGCCGTGGAAAAGTTCGACTACCGCAAGGGCTACAAGTTCAGCACCTACGCCACATGGTGGATACGCCAGGCCATCACCCGCGCAATAGCGGACCAAGCCCGCACCATCCGCATACCCGTACACATGGTGGAGACGATCAACAAGCTGATACGCGTATCGCGCCAGCTCTTGCAGGAACTGGGCCGGGACCCCGTGCCGGACGAGCTTGCGCGCGAAATGCAGATGCCCGTCGAGAAGGTTCGCGAGATCATGAAGATCGCGCAGGAGCCGGTGTCGCTGGAGACCCCGATAGGCGAGGAGGAGGACAGCCACCTTGGCGACTTTATCCCCGACGACGACATCCCCGCGCCCTCCGACGCGGCCGCCTTCACTCTGCTAAAAGAACAGCTGATCGGCGTGCTGGACACCCTCACGGATCGGGAGGAAAAGGTGCTTCGCCTGCGCTTCGGCCTTGACGACGGCCGCAGCCGTACCCTGGAGGAAGTGGGCAAGGAGTTCTCCGTAACCCGCGAGCGCATACGCCAGATCGAGGCCAAGGCTCTGCGCAAGCTGCGCCACCCAAGCCGCTCCAAGAAGCTCAAGGACTATCTGGACTAGGTTCACACAACACGGCTGCACGGCTGTGCGTGTGACTACATAATAGACCTCTTTCGAAACTGGACGATACCAGATTTGCGGATCAGTTTCATGCAAGGCTAGGGCGTGTTTGAAAACCCCATTCCGACGTATTTTCGGTGCTTTTTCCGCCATACGTCGTCAGCGTCAAACTTGCGAACCACTGCGGGTTCGCGGCGTTTGCCACTTCCTA
>WRAA01000066.1 GCA_009780445.1 Defluviitaleaceae bacterium | reverse complement strand
GAATGCTGTGTGCCGGTGGCACACGTCTAGCATCCGGAGCGTCAGCGTAGGAAAAAGCTGACGACGCACGGCGGAAAATTTGCCGAAAATGCGCCGAAATGGGGTTTTCAAACACGCCCTAAACCCTGAAAATAAAGCCCGCGACATACAGCGCGACAAAACCGGGAAGCCCCAGGAAGCCGATAATGGCGGCTGTCACAGGGTTGATGCCCACAAACACGCCCAGCGGCGCGAGGAGCGTGTTCGCCGCTGCCAAGCCAATAATTCCCAGCCCGCCGTTTGCAACAACACGCACCAACGCCTTCAGCGGGTTGCTAAACAGCAGGAAGAGTATCAGGATAAGACACGCTCCTATCATCAGCATTATGACATTATGGCTTCCCATGGCGGCCTCCCTTTTTTTAGGATCTGTTTAAAACAACTTCGCGATCCCCGCGAAGTCCACGCTGCCCACCAGCCCGCGCTCCTTACAGCGTCGCAGATAATATTCATACTTCTTGTTGAGCGACATAATCTCGTAGGAGATGCTGTCAAGCAAGGTTTTGTCGGTGGCTATGTCGAAGGAGCGGTGGGCCGTGGCCAGGCCAACCTTCACAAGGTGCAGGGAATCGAGAAGCTCCGCGTCCTCCGGCTCTATGCCGTATTTCTTTACAAAGCTCTTCGCCGATATCTTCTTTGCCGTGCTGTATACCATCAGGATCATCCTTTCCGCGTTTTATAGAAAGCATGGTCAAGATGGTACAACTTTATTCTACTATATTGAAGATTTTACCGGTTTAGAACCTCTTACCAAAGGTGGCCGTGGATTATACCCGGCAGCCTGCGCGGCATATCCTCTGCAAAGTCGTAGGATATTGTGCAGGTGAATGAATGAACGTGGCCAAAGCTGCTGTTCATGGAAGCTCGAATCATTATAGGGCTGAGAGTGGAAGGTATATCCACGGTGTGGGTGGTGGTGACTACTCCGCCTCTGCCAATCATCATTGATCCCGGAATATCTCCTGTTAATGGTGGATACATTGCGAAGATGGTGATATCATTAGTGAGATGGGAGCGTGTTAAGGTCATGCTTATTCTTAAATTGCCGGGCAGAACAGGATTAATGGTTATAAGCGGCTGAGGGGTGTTGTTTGGCAAGTTGAATGAGCCGGTGCTGGTATGGCGCAGGGTGTGGGATGCCACAGTTCTCCAGCTCGTCACACGCTCGATAATTTGGTCGTTGGAGGTGTTGGCCAGGTTTACAAGGCGGGTCTCCAGCGAGTTCAGCCGGGCGTCCTGCTGGTTGAAACGGTCTGTGATGTGTTGATCCAGCGGCTGCGCTATGTTGGAGTTCAGCGCGCTGCGTATCATTGCCCATGACATAGTTTAGGTCATCCTCTCCTAGTAGAGTTATGCTTGCGTAACGGTCTCGGTGGTTCGGTTGCCCGCGAAGGTGGTGCGCTTGTTTGCGCGCAGGGGCGGCTGCACCCAGATCAATGTCTCGTTGATCTCCGTGGCGTTGGCGTTAAACTGCGTGGTCTTGGTGGCCAGCACGGCGCGGCTGATGGTGTTTAGCAAGGTCTCCACAATTCTCACGCCCCCGGGGTTGTTCGGGAAGGTCTCCGTTTCATAGGAGAAGCCGGCGCGGCGGGACCAGTCGTCGAACGCGGTGGTTATCTGGTCGAACAGCTCCACGCGGATCTGGTTAAACCACGCCGTCCACGCGGCCGACGTACCTTGGAACCACGTGTTATACTCATTGGTCTGGCTTGTCCAGAGGGCGCGCTGCTGTGTGAAGAAGCTGTCCATCTGCGCCAGCAGGTTCGTTGTGTCGATAGCCACGAGGGAGTGGATCAGCCCGCACAGGTTCGGGTCCAGCCGCCTGTCGGTTATCTGCGCCTGCGTAAGGTTCGTGAATCCCAGGGGTATGCTGATGTCGGCGATGGCAAGCTCCCAGATCTCGTTGTTACGCGTGAGGCTTGTGTCGCCGCGCTTCAGCTCCAGGCTGATACGCCGGCCGTCGTCCTGCCGCAGGTTCAGGCGCAGCACTATGCGGTCCACCCGCGTGCCTCCCGCGAAGTTCGGCTCTATCTGGAAGAGCCGCCCGTCGCCCACAAGCCTGTAGAAATATCCGCTGATGATAGCGTCGCCGGGAAGAGCGCGCACCACAAGGCCGTTGTCCGCCGCCACGCGCAGGTTGTTGCCGCCGTTGCGTATGCCGTTTGTGAGGTAGAGCGAAAACATCTCGGCGAACTCCGCCGCGGTGTACTCTCTGTCAAAGCGTGGGCTTCCGTCCTCGTGCAGAAGGGGCGCGCCGTCGTCGCCGCGCATTTTGCGGCCGTTGAAGAATCCGCTTCGTTCTGCCATTATCTCACCTTCCTTTCAATTGATTGGATCCTGCGTACAGGATCCTTGCGGTCCGTGCCGAAGCCCGCCTCCAGGCTGATGCCCCGCGGGCCGTAATGCTCCGTGACTTCCGTCACACGCTGGTGGATCTTCTTGGCGGCGCGGGTATGCACAACGGTTACGATGTCGCCAAGGTTCCAGTCTGTGCCGTACTTAAACGATTCCGTGTCAAGCACTCTCCCAGACAATGTGGGGAAGATGCCAAGGTCGCGCAGCTTCGCGTCGCCCACTATCCGCAGATCCACCGGAGTTTCGGCGCGGCCGCCGGCGTTGTAGAAGGCCTCGCGAAGAAACATCCCCGACATGTTCTCGTCCCGCGATACATGCAGCATGAAGTTGTTTTCGTCGATATTGCCCGAAAGCGCGTAAACTGATGTACGGTGGGACGTAAGATCCTCTTCATAGGCCACTTCGCCAAGGTTGTCCAAGCCGGTGCCGAATATCACGTTGGGCAGGACGCGCTGCACGCTCGACAGATCGCGCCCCTCCATCACCTCGAAGATCCAGCGGCGGCGGTTAACATCCAGCCCCACGTCATATCCAAGGCCGGCAAACTCGGCGATATCCGTCAGCGTTTCGTCCAGATAGTCCGTGAAGGTTGCGCGCCAGTTGGCCGCCTGGCCGCGCCGTCTGTCGGGCGCGGCCTCCATCAGCGGGAAGGTCCGGCGTGCGTCCTGCGGGCGCAGGCACTGGGCTTCCACAAAGCTGTGCATGATGCTCTCGGCGGGTTGGTTCATCACGCGGAAGAAGTTGTCGCCGAAGGTCGGCACCACGATCCTGCGCGCAAGCACCGACGAGAGCGTGCCGCCGGAAAGGCCGATGTTCGGGCTTTCGCTGTCGGCGATATCCACCTTCTCCAGCAGACCCGCCCGCGCCGTGTCGCCGTTTATCAGGAAGTATACGCCCTCGTTCAGTATGTCGATCGCGCCGCTAAAGTATGGCAGGGTCGCCGCCCACTGCCCCGGCTGTGCAAAGCGGCGCGTGATCCACATTTCGCTCACGTTGTCCATCTCCGCGATGGGCCGCATGTCCGCGTTTAACACTCGTAGACTGCTCATTGTTATCACCTACACAATCAGGTAGCGCGGGTTGAAGTAAATGTTCATGCGCCCAAGATCCTCGCCGATATCCGCTCCGAACTGCAGCAGGTTCATCCCCGGCCGCAGGCTGAAGAAGCTGGCCGGCGTGTCCATGTCGAGCTTGTGCATGATGTTCTCTTCGGAATCGCCCAGGCCGCGCAGGGTTATCCGCTTGTTGCCGAAGTGGGTCGTAATGGTGATGGACTGGCCGGCCCGCAGGTCGTGCAAGATGCGTATGCCCTCGCCCGTGGTGCGGTTTGACACCGCGGGGTTCAGGCACGGGCCAAAGATCACTATGCGCAGCGGAGTGGGCGCGTCGCCCACGTTTTCCACGGCGATCTGCCCGCCCGCAAGCGAACTGAACAGCTGGCCGCGCTCCGGTATACGCAGGGGGAAGGTCAGCCTCGGCGTAACCTCCAAGAATTCGCCCATGGTGTCGAGAACGTCCTGGAAGAACGGCGAAGGGCAGAAGAACTGCGCCTCGAACCTCTGCATACGCCGGTTCGTCAGCATCTCGCCCCATTCCACCGTGGCCGCAAGGCCGCATTCTATCCGGTAATCCCGCGTGCCGTTGCTGTAGACAAGGTGCCCGCGTACATTCGGGTTCAGCACGCGCCCCACGCGGCGGCGCACCTCGAAGCGTTCGGCCTCGTCCTCCGCGATAATACAGCAGTTCGCGCTAAGCAGGCGCGTGCCGGCCGTGCGTCCAAGCTCGTTTAAACCGTCCTGCCCGATCCCGCGGGAGGACTGCCGCTCCACAACAACCTCGCCGATGTCCAGATGCTCCAAGATAATTTGGCCGGTATAGCCGAAGGAGATTTCTCCTCCGGCTTCGTTTACGTAACGCAGTGTTTGTATGGTGGCACCCCCTAGCCCAGTATCATACGAAGGCTCTGCGTTGCCGCCTTCTTCACGGCAAAGTAGGACACCTCGCCGTCAGCGATGTTAAACGTCTGGTTGACGGTGGCCGTGCGGTTGTCCACATTGCCGGAAAGCTGCGCGGCCGGCGCGGCAAAGCTCTGCGCCGCAAACACGCCGGCCAGCTCCGCGTTATGCGCAAGCCCCGTGTGGAAGGACAGCGCAGCCATGCCCACCACGCTTCCCGCCGCGCTGGCCTCCGCCGCAAGAATAGCGATACGACGCGAAACTTCGTCCAGATACTGCATGAAGATGTCGCGGTAGCTGCTGCCGTGCGCCTGCCCCGCCCGCCGATAGTTGTCGCGCACTTCGGCGGAAACCAGGAAGCGGTACATATCCGCCTGCGAACGCTGTAACAGCAGCTTCTCGTCGTTGGCGTTCTCGATGGCAAGATCCAGCTTGTCGCGGTAAAACTCCGCGATATCTTCGCGCCGCTGACGGAAGTGCCGCAGACCCTCGGCCGTCTCCTCGTCCAGCGCCCGCAGGGCTTCGTCGCGGGAACGCTGGAGGGCGGCTATCTTGGTCTGCGCCTGGTCGTTGGCAAGGGCGTTGGCCTCTGTGCGTGTATTGCGCAGGATCTCGATCTCCCGGTTTGCCGCTTGGCGCACCTCGCTGATCTTGTCCTGCAGCTCGCGGCGTTCGTCCTGCAATGCCTCGCGCTCGCGGCGCGCGTTCATCTCGGACACAACGCGCTCCATCTCGCGCTCCAACGACATAACGTTCATCTCGTCGCGCTCAAACAGTATGGCGTCCTTGATGATGTCGATACGCTGTTGATCGCGCATGTCGCGCTCTTCGCGCCCCTGTGTGCGGATAATCTCGTCGATCTCCGCGATACGGCGGCGGTGTTCTTCAATTTCAGCGTCGGCCGCCGCGCGTATGGAAGATATCCGCATCTCAAACTCCGACGTCAGCTGCCCGCGCTGGTTCCTAAGCGCGGCGATCTCTTCGTCGAAGCTCGCCCGCATCTCCCGCCGTCTCTCGTCCTGCGCGTCGCGGAAGCGTTGCGTCTCCGTGTCCAGAGCCTCGGTCTGTATGGCCAGCCGCGCCTCGAAGTATTCCCGCGCCGCGTCTATGGCCAGCTGCTTGATAGCCTCATGCTCTGCGCGAAGCGCGTCACTACGCTCCCGCGTCAGGCCGATCTCAAGGTTCTCCAGCTGCAGGTGGTGCGCCCTGTGCATCTCCAGCAGCCTCTCCAGCATCAGGCTCTCATACTCCGTGCGCCGCACGCCCATCTCGCGGTAAAACTCTATCTGCGCCTCGATAAGCGCGATAATCTCGCGCTGTGCGTCGCGCTCCGCCTCCAGGCCGTGTTCGTGTACATTCTCGCCGAAGCCGATGCCGTCGCTCCTGCGGGAAATCTCGACCCTGCGCTCAATCGCCTCGATCTCCTCCCGCAGATCATCCGCCCGCATGTCCGCAAGCTTGCGGTTGCGCTCCATCATGTTCCGCGCGATCTCGGCCTCGATGCTGTCGGCGATCGAAAGGTCGTTGATATACCGCTGTTGAAGCTCCGACAGCGCGTTGATTATGGCGGCGAAGTCGGTAGTCGCGTCGCGCCCCGTGGCCTCGCCAACAATGTCGCGCACCTCCTGCGCCGCCATCTGCCGGCGTATGGCATACATACGCCGCTCGATGTCCAGCTTCTGCATCTCGCTCCACTCAAAGGCCTCCAGTATCAAGGCATAGCCGGAGTGCGCCTCCTCCCGCGTGATCTGCCCGGAATCCCGCAGAAGCTGCACCTTGCGCGTGGCCTCTTCAATGGCCGCGCTGCTTATGCGCATCACCAGCTCCTCGCTCAAGCCGTCCTTTATCTGCTCTATGCGCCGAAGCTGTGCCACAGCCTCGTCCACACCTTCCTTCACGCCCTTCACGCTAAGCCGCACGGCGATCAGCAGTTCCTCTACATTCACAGCCCCCCTCCTTTCTGTTAGAACGCGAAAAAGCTCTCCGCCGACACTTCCTTTACACCCTCCGGCCCCTCCATCGGCTCACGCAGCTTCGCATATTCCGCGAAGATCTCGGGGATCTCGTCGAAGTAGTAGTCGTCCAGCAGTTCGCGCTTGCTTATGCCGATGCTTAGGCCGGCGGCAATGAGCCTCTGGAGCCACGCGTCTGAGGCGGCCGCATCATGCCCCGCACCTTGCCCGCGGCCGCCAGGAACTTTCCCACATTGTTTACCTCCAGCACTGCCAGCACAATGTCGGCGATGCCGTCCAGCCCGATGTTCTCGTCGTTAAGCAGCCTCTCGGCCTCAATGCCCGACAACCGCGAAACCAGCCCGATAACATGCGTAGGCACCACCGCAAACACATTGCCGATGCACTTGCGCAGCATCTTCTCGTCAAACGCGGCCAGGCTCTCCGTAATGTCCCGAAGCTCCATCCCGGGAAAGCACAGCCCCGTAAGCTCGTCATACAGCGCGTGGATCTCCCCTATCGCCTCAATGTGCCGCCCCAGCGGAAGCTTGCGGATCTCATACCCGCAAACACGCTTGCAAAGCGGCACAGAAAGCTTCGTCTTATCTGCCATAGTTCCCCTCCTACTTGGTCACAGCCGGAATCTCGTCCAGCCACGCTTGGTCGGTTCCGTCGTGTATCTCGCCCGGGCGGCCGTCGATAACTCGGTTGGAGAACGTGCCTATCAGCTGGTAGGCGTTGATGGCCACGCTGTCGCCGCGTGTGCGGATGGATGTCTCGCGCACCTCGTCTATCTTGAAGCTGTACATGCGCATCATGCGGTAGTTGCCGTTGGTCTGGAGGCAGCGGAAGCTAACGCCGAACTCCAGGTTGCGCCCCTGCGGGTTCCACTCCAGAGACTGCGTGGCCTCGTCAAAATTGCCGAAGCCCAGCATCCCCATCATCTCCAGCGAAAGCTCGGCCACGGTAATGGTGGAGCGTATGCCGTTCCAGTTCTTCAAGTTAAGATAGAGGGTATCGTCCGCGTAGATTGTCGCCTCGGACGTATCGCTGTCCCTCGTCATGTCCTGCACCCACGGCACAAGGAACGAACTTTCCGCGCTCACGGAATACAACTCGGTGCTGTTGTTCACCAGCGGGAAAAACTTCAGTCTGCTAAAGCCTTGCAATGCGATCTTATCTGCCATACTATCTACCTCCTGTTTGTGTGTACGACCAAGTTAAAGCCGTAAAGCGACGAGTGACCTTCCCGCGACATAAAAAACGGCAGCTCCCGCGGCCTTGCGATAATCTTGCGCCCGTCCGAAAGCTCAATGAGCCTCTCCTCTTCCGTAAGGCCGCTGTTGAGAAATTCGTAAAGCGCATAGGCCATGTCCTCCGCCGCACGCGCCCCGGTGTCCTTGCAGACTATCTGCACGCGCCGCGCCCATATGCCGTAGTCAAACGGCAGGGAAGGCGGCACCGCGCCATACTCGATAATCTGCACAGCCCTCTCCTGCCCCTCCGGCATGTAGTCCAGGAATACGGGAGGACAGCTGGGCAGGCTGTCCTCGATAAACGTTCTAAGCTCCTCTTTCAGTGTCTGCACTTCATCCACCCTTTCCCCGTTAGTTTTTCTCCTTACTCATGCGCAGCTCGCCTCATAACCTTCGATCCTGCCGAACATACTCGTAACAGCCGCCACGCTAAGCACCGTCAGCCCGTCAAGCGTATCCCCCGGCGCGACAGCCTCCGTAAGGAAGTATCGCGACGACGACACAACCTCCCGCCCGTTTCCGTCAAGCACCATCCTGCGAACATCCTCGCGGCGGCACCGAAGCTTCCTCGGCGGCTCGAACACAGAGCCGCCGTAGGCATCCGCGCCCACGCGCCTGCCGTGCAAACATGTGCTGTGAAGCTTACGGTTAAACATCATAGGATAGCGTACACCCCCCGCGTGTCGAGATACGGCATCAGCAGGGCGAAAGCCTCGGCAGAGGCCAAGCTCTCGGAGAAGTCCACCCTGGCCCGGTTGCGCGTATTGCTGTCGAACAGGCCGAAGCGCATATAATTCTCCGACACATTACCCACAGACACGCCGCTTACACCCTGCCGGCGCAAGGCTCGCCTGTCCGCGCCGTCAGAGTCGGCAAGAGCCAGAGCCTCCATGGCGCACGCCAAGCGCACCTTCTCGGGTATGAACGTATCCCCGTCTCGCGGGAACGCGCCGTGTTGGCCGTGGCTTGTACGCGCCCCGGCGAAGCCGCGCCGGATGTTGTCCAGCGCGTCAATCGCAAAGGTGGCACGCAGAAGCAGGGCGGCCTTGTCCTCGTCGCCAAGGTCAAACCACTGTTCGCCGTCCATCTCGCCAAGATACTGCGAAAAAAACTCGTCGGCAAACTCTACGTCAGCATATGCCTCAAAAATACGCTACACCCCCAGCCCGCGTACCAAGCCGTGCAGGAAGCCCGGCCCGTGAGCCAGCCCCACCTGCGCGTAAAGCTGGTACCTGTCGGACGCGCCCACACGCGCCAGCTCTTCCAGGAAGAGATGCCCCTTGCCCGGCACAGTCTGGAACACCGGCGCGATATGGGCGATATCGGCGATCAGCACTACATCCTGCGGCACAAACTTGCTGTACACCACGCCGCACTTGAAGAAGTCGTTGTCGATCTCCAGCACGTTCACCCCGGCCTTTTCGCGGCTCTGGGGAAGCATGAAGCCCGGCTGTCCGGAATAGATCTCGCTGAT
>WRAA01000065.1 GCA_009780445.1 Defluviitaleaceae bacterium | reverse complement strand
CGGGCAGGCCAAGGTTGAACACCAGGGCGTTCATGCGCCTGTTCATGGACGAATCCGTCCAGCCCAGCACCCGTATTATGTAGCCAACCGCCATAACCACGAAGAGCGGTATGACGGCGTTTACACTGAATATGAAGTTTTCAAGCATGAGGACTACCTAAGCTTCGCGCCAAAGGTACCCCCGAGGCTTTCCACAACGGCGGACACAGCGGCGTCCACCTCCGCGTCCACCATGGTGCGTTCCTTCGCCCTGAAGTCCAGGCGAAACGCCGCCGAAACGAACCCCTTGCCCACCTGTTCGCCCGTATACACGTCGAACAGCTCCGCGCCCTCCAGATACTGCCCGGCCGCCGCCACAATCACGCGGCGCATCTGCGCCACCTCCACGGTGTCGGCCAGCACAACAGCGATGTCGCGGGATATCCCGGGGAACTTGGGCAGCGGGCGGTAAGCCTTCACGGGGCGCGGCATGTCGAAGAGCTTCGAAAGGTTCAGCGCGGCGACGTATACGCGCTCGCCGATATCGTAGGCGGCGGCTACGTCCGGGTGTACTTCGCCGACGATCCCGGCCTGATCCGCCCCGGAGTTCACCCACAGCCTTGCCGCGCGGCCGGGGTGCAGGAAGCACAGCCCTGAGTCCGCCGCGGTGTCGATGTCCGTGTCCGTCACAGTGTTGATGATTGCCTCGGCAATACCCTTGGCCGCAAAGAAGTCCGCCCCGCCGCCGTACATGCCAATGGTCAGAACCTCCGTCTCCACGGCAAGCCCGCCGCCGTCCGTCCGCGGCGTATACAACTTGCCAAGTTCGAAGAGCCACGCCCGCGGGTTACGCCGGTTATAGTTCAGCGACAAGGAGCGGAGCATACCTCCGATTGTCTGCGTGCGCATGATGCTATATTCTTCGCCCAGCGGGTTGCGGATCTTGATGGCGTTGCGCAGGGCATCGCCCTCCGGAATCCGCAGGCTGTCAAAGACGCGCGGGCTTTCGAAGGAGAATGTTAACGCTTCGTACAGGCCGAAGGACACCAGCTTGTGGCGTATGTCATCCTCGCAGACCTGCTTGGCCGTTTTCTTGCCCGCCATGATGCTTGTGGGCGCGCCGGTTCCGCGTGCTGTGGGGATGTTGTCGTAGCCGAACAGCCGCGCGACCTCTTCGGCGATGTCGGCCTCTATCGAGATATCTTGCCTAAACGTTGGTATACGCGCCGCGCCGTCCTTGGCGGTTATGCCCAGCCGCGCCAAGTAGGCCTCGATCTGCGCGTGGGTGAACTCCGCGTTTATGATGCCGCTTACGCGCCCCGCGTCATAACTCACGGTCTTTTCCACGCGAACGTTGGGGTAAACGTCCACCGCGCCGCGTAAAACCTTGCCGCATCCCAGTTTCTCCACCAGCTCTGCGGCGCGTTCGATGGCGGCCAGGGTCAGGTTCGGGTCAAGCCCCTTCTCAAACTTCGACGACGCTTCGGTGCGCATACCCAGCTTCGCGCTTGCGGCGCGGATCATCGGCCCGTCGAAGCAGGCGGACTCAAACAGCACGGTTTGCGCGCCATCGCCTATCTTGGAGTTCTCGCCGCCCATTATGCCGGCGATGGCCAGAGCCTTCTCAGGGTCCGCGATAACAAGCATGGACGCATCCAGCACACGCTCCGCGCCGTCCAGCGTCACAAATTGTTCGCCGTCTGCGGCACTTCGCACGATTATGCGCCTCTGCGCCACGCAGTCTATGTCGAAGGCGTGCAGAGGCTGGCCCAGCTCCAGATTCACGTAGTTTGTGATGTCCACAATGTTGTTGATCGGGCGAAGGCCGGCCATTGTGAGCCTGTTGCGCAGCCACAGCGGCGAAGGCCCGATCTTCACGTCAGTAACCACACGCGCGACGTAGCGCGGGCAGCCCTCTTGGTTGTGTATCTCCACGGAAATTTCGGCGGACGCGTCTGCGCCGCCCTCTTCCCGCAGAGCGGGCTTGGGCAGGGTGAACTCGCGCTCAAACGCGGCCGCGGCCTCTCTCGCAATGCCCACGACGGAGAAGCAGTCCGTGCGGTTGGACGTAATCTCGTACTCCACCACGTCCGCCCGCATCTTCAAGATTTCAATTGCATCCGCCCCGAGGGGGTGCTGTGCCTCAAACACATAGATCCCGTTCTCCGGGGACTCCGGATAGTCAAAACGAGTGAAACCCAGCTCTTCCACGGAACACATCATACCCTGCGAAGCTTCCCCGCGGATATCACCCGTGCGGATCTCCTTGCCGTCCGCAATGCACGCGCCGTCAAGCGCGACGGGAACATAGTCCCCCGGCATTACGTTGGCCGCGCCGGCCACGATGGACAGCAACTGCCCCGCGCCGACATCCACTTGGCACACGCGAAGCTTGCCGGAGCCGGGGTGCGGCCGCGCACTCACGACCTTGCCCACCACGATATTTCGAAGCAACGCGCCAACGGTGTGTACGCCCTCGACCTTTGTGCCGGCGGCCGTCATAACGTCGGTAAAGCGGCGCATCTCTATGCCGGATATATCTACAAAGTCGCTGAGCCATGTCATGGGAACGTTCATAGTATGTTCTGCCTCCCGCCTTAGAACCTGTATTCAATAATTTAATGCCGCATTGGTGCGGATTGGTGCTGTTGCGGCCTTGCAGCGGCGACGACGCGTATCTCGGTTGCATAGGCGAGCAGTTCGACGATAGTCGAACGACCAGCCCGTGCGATCCGCTAGGAGCCGCTGCAAGGCCGCAACAGCGTCAAGCTGTGCCAAGGTGGCGTTGAATTATTGAATACAGGTTCTTAAAATTGTTTCAGAAATCTCACATCGTTCTCGTGCAGGAGCCTAAGGTCGGATATTCCGAACCTCTGCATGGATATGCGCTCCAGCCCCATCCCGAAGGCAAAACCGCTGTAGACCACAGGGTCTATGCCGGACATTTCCAGCACGCGCGGGTGTATCATGCCGCAGCCCAGTATCTCGATAAAACCTTCGTGCTTGCACACGCGGCAGCCCTGGCCTCCGCATACAAAACAGCTTACGTCCATCTCTGCGCTTGGCTCTGTGAAGGGGAAGTAGTGCGGGCGGAAGCGTACCTTTGTGCCGCTTCCGAAAAGCTCCTTGGCGAAAAGCTCCAGAGTGCCTTTCAGGTCGCCCATGGTCACGCCCTTGTCCACCACTATGCCTTCCAGCTGGTGGAACACCGGCGCGTGTGTCGCGTCAACTTCGTCCCGGCGGTATACCCGCCCCGGGCATATGGCGCGGACCGGTAGTTGTCCTGCTTCCATGATGTGTACCTGCATCGGCGAGGTGGACGTGCGCAGAGAGTCCCCGTTTGCGAAGTAGAACGTGTCCTGCTCGCTGCGTGCGGGGTGTGTCGCGGATATGTTCAGCGAATCGAAGTTGTAGTATGGTGTCTCGATCTCCGGCCCTTCGGCAATGGAGTAGCCCATTCCCACGAAGATGTCCTTCAGGCTGTCCAGCACCGTGGTCATCGGGTGTTTCGCGCCGAACTGCGGCGCCTTGCCGGGTTTGGTGACATCTATACGCTCCGCCGAAAGCCTGTCCGCGGTCTCACGCGTTTGAATGCCGGCCTTGGCTGCCTCCAGCATCTTCTCTATGTTTTCGCGCGCGCTGTTCACGAGCCGGCCGAGCGCGGGGCGTTCCTCCGGCGAAGCACTTCCGAGGGATTTCAACAGCGTTGTAAGCTCCCCTTTCTTGCCCAGCATGTCCAGCCGAAGCTGTTCAAGCTCCTTTAGGCCGGCAAGTTCGGCTATTCTCCGGGCGCATTGCCGCTCCAGCTCCGCAAGTTTATCCGTCATGAAACCTTCTCCCTTCCGATGCAAGTCTACAAAAAAACCGTCCTCAACGGACGGGAACTGCTCGATAATCCTGTAGGTGTCCACAGTATACCACACGCACCCGCGTTATGCAACACAAACTGTACATAACATATATCATCGCGAAAAAAATTATAGAGTCTATAGACAACATCTGAATAATTTGATATAATCATAAAAATATGTTAGAGTCTGCGGGGAGGACTATAGATGGGAAGTATTATGGCATTTTCTTATGATTCAAGACCGATTCAAACCATTATCAATCAAATTAAAAACATAAGCAAAAGAGACGGCATTGATCTTCAGCCACCATATCAGCGAGGGTTTATCTGGAGCACTGAATTTAAAGATAAGCTCTTATTCAGCATCTCTAAAGGTTATCCCATTGGAAGTATCAGTTTACGCATTCGAGCGGATAAGAATTCTAAAGGTGCGATGCAAGAAATAGTTGATGGGCAACAACGATTAACCACTATTTTCAATTTTATTACTGGTGATTATGATGTCCAAGGGGAATATGCACGCAAAATGATAGAGCATATCTCAGAATATTTGATCAATGAACGTGACATGAAACTAGAAAAGTTAAAAAAGAAATTGAAAAACCGAGGTACTATTTCAATTAAATTTTCTCAATTGCCAGATACAATATGTGAAAATTTCCATGCATTTAACCTGTCAATAACCAATATTAGTAATTCTACCGACGAAGAAATAGCAGAATATTTTAGATACTTACAAAACCAAGAACGATTACGCGCCGGAGAAATAATTAAATCAATGCCCGACTCTGCTTTGGAAAAATATATCGGCAGCATACAGAACCTAGAGAAGTTTTTTAGAATAATGACTTTTTCTAACAACAGGCGACAATTTGACCGTGTTTTTTATAGTGTTCTAGGCTTTATTGACGGTCGCTTGGGATTTGGTGTGTTGGACAAAGATGTTCTAAAATATGCTACCGATTGCGAAGATTTGACAGAGCTTGGAAAAGAACGTTGTAATTTGTTAATAAGCCAAATAAATAAGATTACAGCCGATGACTTGCCTCATGGATTGTTAAAAGCTAATATGCGATTAATGAAATTTTTCTTCCTAACGGCATCCTTAGGTTTAGTCGATTATGGCTTTGACACAACTAAGAAACTTGTAGCACTTGATACTATAAATACAAACCTTTCAGCCTTTAGCTCAGCCAAAGCCGAAAAGGTCGAAAAAACATTTTATGGATATTCTAAAGAAGTAATTGAAGAACATCGCTTACTAGCACTTATATCAAAAGGCGGACATGCATTTAAGCGCGTGGAAAATAGAGTGCAAATACTCGCGTACTACATCAATGATTTTCAAAATAAGGCCAAGCCTTCGGGTATAATCCCGGTTTAAGAGCCTCAATAATTTCAGTTAAAAATATGTGGCACAAACTATTGCATCAACGTGCGCATGATCTCGTCAAAGTCGGCACCCGGCGTAAAGGTGAACTCGCCCGCCTGCATTCTGGTTGCCGCGCCCTGCTCCACCACATATTCGGTGAACGCCGAAGCATCGCTGACCACGCCCTGCTCCGCCAATATGGACGATATCACCTGCAGCACGCTGCCCGAAGGGATGCTGACGCTTACAGCGGCCGGCGCGGGGGGCGGTGTGGGTGCGGGAACCGGCGTCGGTACCGGTGCGGGAGATGGTGTCGGCGCGGGCGCGGCGGTTGTTGCCGGTTCGTAGGCAACCTCCTCCGGTGCGTCGTCGGAAAATATCTGCGCCAGTGCGTCAAAAGGATCGCGGTCGTCGTCATAATAGCGTTGTACGCCATCATAGTCAGAATCTTCGCCATCGTCGTAGCCGTTATACTCGTCGGGAGCAAACGTCATGCCCAGAAGCGTGGCACGCTCGATAACGTCAGAATCGCCAAGATCCGCCGCGATTTCCCTCAGCAGGAATATTTCCTCCGCAAGCCTGTCGTGTTCCTCCAGCAGCATCTGATTTTCCAGCGCGAAAGCAACCCGCGCCTGTTCGTAGGAACCGCGAAGGCCGCTACTAAGCAGGCCGAACAACACAGACATGGCCAACACCCCGATGCCAAGCCCCAACAACAACGATCCGTTCTTCATACGTCCCCCATTATAGCCATTCAACTTGAAAACACTCCAAGCAAACTTGTCTTTTTGCGCAATTGCGTCGTCATTTTTTCCTGCGCTGACGCTCCGGATGCTGAACGTGTGCCACTGGCACACAGCATTCTAGCGTACCCTATGGGTACGCGTCGTCCCTCATTCCTAGCACTTACGCAAAAATCCTGCGTTTGCTTGGAGTGTTTTCAAGTTGAATGGCTATACTCGTTACTTTATCTTGCCGAGATCCAGCATAAGCTTCACCTCGCCCTTGCCAATGCCAAGCTTCTTGGCCGTGTCCTCAAGAGAGAGACCTTCCTCCTGCATCTGCCGCACCTTGCGGATGTTCGGGCTGCTTAGCGCGTTGGCCGGGGCTTCGTCCGCCGCCGCCGTCTCTTCGGCCTGCTCCGGCGCAGCTGCGGCTTGTTTCGGCGCTGCCGCGGGTTCCTCCGCCGAAGCCGCAAGGGTCTCGCCCGGCTTGTAGTCCGTGGGTTTTGTCGAGTAGATGCCGGCCAGTTCCTTCTTTTTGTCCTCGATAAGGGAGTAGAGCAGCAGCAGATCCTTGTACTTGTTCTCCATCTCTTCAAAGATGTGCTTGGACGTATCGTGAAGCTCGTCCATTGTTTTGTCTATCTCGTCGATGGATGTCTCGAGGTACTTGAGCGTGTTGGCCGTCTCAAAATAGCCGGAGTTGCTGTCCTTCTCGCCTGTCGCCGTGCTGTAGAGGTAGATCGAATAAGCGATAAGCGCGATGCCCACAACCATCGAAACTATAAGCGCGATCTGAAACGTGTCCATGCTTCACCTATCCTGCTATATTTAGTGCCTGACCCTTATGCCTTCGCGCTGAACCGCCCATGCTCGTTCTTGAACATCGGCTTGTTGTCCTTGTCCTTCGCGTCCTTGTCCTGCCCCTGCTTGTTGCCGCGATTGTCTGAATAGGCCGCGCCGCCGCGCCCGTCCTTGTCGACGTCGCCCTTTTCGGCGTTGTTGGTGTTGTTCACCTGCTGGCCTTGGTTTAGCACCTCGCGCTTGAAGTCTTGCGCAAACTGGTTTGCGGATGCGGATGCGGTCTGCGGGTCCGCATTGGTCATCCGCGGAGTTTCCGACGTTCTGTGTACCATCATCTGTGCGTCTATCGGTCTTATTGCCATAACATACCTCCGGCTATGGAATATAGGGTAGAACCTTTACAGCCGAGTCCTCATTCTTCAGCACACAGCTCTTTATATCGTCCCTGATGTGCATCTTGGCGTTGCCTATGGTCACCTTTACCCCCGAGCGTATAACATCCGTCGCGGTTATCGAACCGGACTCGCCATCGAGAGAGCTTGATATCAGCTCCAGGCGACCCTTGAGCTTCATCAGCTGATCCCGCAGGTGCGCCTGCTGGTGCAGCAGCTTCAGGAATATGTTCTTGTTCTTGTCGGTGAGCGCGTTTTTTTCGTTGAGTGCTTTGAGGCTCTTTACGGCTGCATCTACCTTATCATACTCCGCTTTCAGAGTATTATACTCCTTGATGTATTCGCGGTATTCCTCATAAGCCTCCGGGTCAAGCCCAACTTGGATGGTGGTGGCCGTACCCATGGCCGAGCCGATCGTCTTGGCCACTATCCTACCCTGCACATTGGCTTCGCCGCCCACGAGATAACCCGTCTTGCCGGCCAGCTCCATATTGCCGCGGCACATTATCTTGGAGTGCAGAACCGCCTCCGCGTTGATATTACGCCCGGCGCGTATCGTGCAGTTTTCGGCGAATTTCAGGCTGACGTCACCTTCCGCGATGATCTCCGCCTTGTCCGCCCCTTGTACGCCGCGGGATATCAGCACGTTGCCCTTGGCCTTGATATAGGAGCTTTCCACAACGCCGTTAATGTCGATGTCGCCGTCCGCCGACACCAAGAAACCCGCAACGACATTACCCTTCACCGCAACAGAGCCAACAAAGTCAATGTTGCCCGTGGAGCTGTTAACGTCTCCCGGAACTTCCAGCACAGGGTTGATCGTCACCTTCCTGCCGTCGTAGATAATCTGGCCGGATACCGTGGCGAAGAGCTTCTGGCCGTCGTCCGAAAGGTAGGTCGTCTTGGTTGTGGTGATTGGGTTTGCTGTCTTTGGCTTTGGGCAGGGTATAACTTCGCCCGTTACGTTCATGCCGTCGGTTCCCATAACTTCGGGCACAATGGTGATGAGGTTCATGTCCTTCTTGGCCATCTCTATAAGGTTCAGTGCGCGGAAGTCCACAGACCCGTCCTCGAGCACCTTGGGCTTCGGCACCTTCTTCTTTGTGTCAAAGTGATAGTCGTAGTATGCGTCCTTGCCCGCAACATAGTTCAGCCCGGACGCAAAAAGATACTGCTTGCCATATTCCCGCATCTTGCTGACTTCCTTCACAACATCTTCCATGATTCCGAAGGATACGTCGCCGGATGTGAGGGTGTCCTGCACTTCCTTGGCCGTCAGAGCTTCGCCGCCGTTAACAGGCGCAAAAAAGGTGACATAGGCTTCCATCTTGTTCTTCGAAATGGCAATTTCGATCTTTTCCGGCTCCTGATAAACGTCTGTGTTGCCGGAAATCTTAACCTCGAACTTAGTTTCTTCCGACTCAAAGATATTATCAATCGCGATAACATCAATGTCTTGAACCTGATAACTCGCGATAAGCTCGTTTATCCGGTCACGTTCAACAGGCTCAAGAAGCCCGCGGTCGATCAAGACATATACTCCGTCACTTCTCACTTCAATCTTCGCGCTAACCTTAGTCTTCAAAACCATCATCCTTCGGGTCTATGTATCAAATAAAATTGATTTGTGCCGTCCTAGCAGACGCGAAAGCTTGAATAGTGCCTTCGAATGTATCTGAGATACTCGCGACTCGGAAACGTTGATGCTCATGCTTATTTCCTTCTGCGTAAGCTCGTCGAAGTAGTACAGCGACAGTACTATCTGTTCGTTCTTGGAAAGTTTTTGTATCGCTTGTGTAAGTATATCCTTTATTTCTCGTTTTGAAAACATTTTTTCAGGATTGTTGCCTGTGCCGGTGTGTTCCTGCGGCAATACGGGTTCGTTGTTCTGCTCCAGATACTCGTCCAGGGATATAAGGCCGAGCGTCTGCGACTTCCTGAACATCTCCCGAACCTCTTCCGCGGAGACGCCCATCTTTTCCGCCAGTTCGTCGTCAGTGGGTTCGCGGCCGAGCTGCGCCTCCAGGCTGCCGTATACCTGATCCAGCTGTTTCTGGCGCATCCGCAGGCTGCGCG
>WRAA01000064.1 GCA_009780445.1 Defluviitaleaceae bacterium | reverse complement strand
CGTGTTTGAAAACCCGCTTCCGGCGGATTTTCGAGTGATTTTTTCGCTAGACTAGGAAGTGGCAAACGCCGCGAACCCTTGTGGTTCGCAAGTTTGACACTGACGACGTATGGCGGAAAAAGCGCCGAAAATACGCCGGAATGGGGTTTTCAAACACGCCCTAGGAGGAGCTGACGACGCACGGCGGAAAATTTGCCGAAAATGCGCCGAAATGGGGTTTTCAAACACGCCCTAGGCGCGGAGGTGTGCGGTGCTTAGCATAGATTTCCTGGATCAGCTTTTGAAGAAGTATTCGGTTGATTCGGTCATTCATATTACGGACGTGGCTACGCGTATACTTGCCTCCACCGATTCCCTGCGCGTGGGCATGAGCAGCAGCACCGCGCAGTACATCGTGCAGGTGAAACGCCCGTCGGTGATCGAAGGCGAGAAGCAGGACGACATAATAAGCTACGGCACGCCCGTGTTCCTTGGCGGCGAACTGCGCGGCACCGTCATTGTGCGCGGGCAGGCCTCCGCCGTGCAGCAGGGCATTGCGGTGCGCGCCGCGCTCGAGGCCGCGCTGGAGTACGATCTGCACAGCCGCACCCTGTCCGTAAGCGACGAACGCGGGCAAATTGCACGCCTGATGCTTTCGGAGCAAGCAGATGCCGACAGGCTCCTCTCCATGATGAACCGCCAAGAGGTCGACCCCGGCCTCCTGCGCGCCGTAATCTGCATCAACTTGCAGTTCCACCAGACCAACTACTTCAACATAAACCTGCGCCTGGGCTACCAGGCCAGCATCGAAACCGTTCGCAACAAAGCCGCGGCCTGCCTTGGCGGCAACCGCTACCTGAACACGCAGGACCTTGTGCTGATCTACGACAGGAACACCTTGGTTGTCATCAAGTCCTTCATACCGATGAAGGATCACTCGCGCATCTACTTGGCTCTCGACAAGATCTGCCGGAGCTTCATGCAGGATCTGGGCGCGTTTAACGCCTTTTCGTGCAACATGGCCTACGGCAACATCTACAGCAGTGTGGCCGGCGTGAAGAAGAGCTTCGAAGAGGCCAACGAGATCATCCGGATCGGCCGGAAGTCCGGGCGCGGCGAATGCCTCTACATGCTGGAGAACATCTTGTTCGACAATATCTACCACCATCTGCACCCGCAGATCCTCAAGAAGCTTCTCACGCCGAACCTAAAGAAGCTGGAGAAGCGCGACGGCTCGATCCGCGTGGAGCTGCTGGACTGCGCGGAGCAGTTTATCGACAACTGCATGAACATCTCCGTAACGTCGGAGAAAAGCCTGCTGCACCGCAACACAATACGCTCGCGCATGGAAAAACTGAGCGACCTCACCGGCCTGGATCCTTCAAAAAACTTCTACGACGCCTTCATCATCAAGATGCTCGCTGTGCATATGCGACAGGACTAACACCCGCAATCAGCTGTGTCAAGAGTGCATACTGCACATCACATCCGCCATGTATCGCCGAATGTATGTGAATTCGCACTATGAAACACGATTGAAACGGGACTTCCCGTGTGATATACTCATTGTAATTTGAAGGTTATGCCCTGTATAGTGCATAATCATGAATTATGAGGGGGCTGTTTATGTATCATGTAATGTTGCTTGTTGTGGCGGTAATATTGCTGCTGGTGCTGATATCCAAGTTTAGGCTGCACACCTTCCTGTCGCTGCTGCTGGTCTCGATTTTGCTCGGCGTGTTTGGCGGGCTGCCGCTTCCCGAAGTTGTCCAGCACGTGGCGGGCGGCTTCGGCGCGATAATGCAGAGCATCGGTATCGTGATCGTGGCCGGCGTAATCATCGGCGAGATCTTGGAAGTTACGGGCGGCGCGCGCAGGCTTGCCAACGCGGTGCTGAAGATGGTCGGCGTGAAGAACGCAACCGTGGCCACGGCCGTAACGGGCGGCGTGGTCAGCGTGCCGGTGTTCTGCGACGCGGGCTTTGCCATCCTTAACCCCGCTATCAAGGCCATCTCCCGCGCGGGCAAGATCCCGTACATGTGCCTTGTGTCCGCGCTGATGATGGGGCTCCTGGCGACACACGCCCTCACCCCGCCCACGCCGGGGCCGATAGCCGCCGCCGGCATACTCGGCGCGGATCTGGGCATCGTCATGCTCTACGGCCTTATCGTGGCGATAGTCGTAATCACGGTCACGTCGCTGTTCTGGTGCAACTCGAAGTACATACGCAACAAGTTCCCCGAGATCGCCGGCGAAGATTCGCCCGAGGAACAGGCGGCCATCGAAACACAATCCCGCGCAATGCGCGACGAACACGGCAACGAAGTTGTGCCGTCCCTGTTTAAGTCAGTAATACCGATCTTGGTGCCGATAATCCTCATCGTCGCGCGTTCCTACTCCATGCAGGTCTTTGAACCTTCGCAGACCCGCGACGTTATCGACTTCTTAGGCACACCGTTCATAGCCTTGCTGATAGGCGTGGGCCTGGCCTTCATGCTTCCCGTAAAGTTCACGGCAGAAGTCAGGGACACATGGATCACCAACGCCATCAAGCGCAGTGCGGAGATCGTGCTGCTCACCGGTATCGCCGGCAGCTTCGGCAGGGTTCTGCAGAACATCGGCGTGGGCGACATAATGGCCAATGCCATAGCCGCCACGAACCTGCCCGCCGTCCTGCTTCCGTTCATCATCTCCTGCCTGGTGCTTATCGCCCAGGGTTCGGCCACCGTGGCCATGGCCACTACGTCGGCGATAATCCTGCCCCTCCTGCCCTACCTTGGCATTTCGCCCGAGCTCGCGGTCATCTCCATTGCCGGCGGTTCCTTCACGGGTGTGTTCCCGCAAGGCTCCTACTTCTGGGTCGTTACAAAAATGGCGGGTTATGACATCAAGCGCGGTTATGTCGCCGTAACGGCCACGTCCTTTGTGATGGGCGGCGTGGCTCTGGTTTCGATATTTGTGCTGTCCCTCGTAGTTGGATAGGCTCGCACTATAAACGACCTCTTGCGATAAGCGTCGCACAGAGGTCGTTTGTAATTAGTTAACAGTTCCTAGCCGCGGAAGGCCGCGCCCTGCCGTGCCGCGTCGCGCTGCTGATCCTTCTTTGCGATGGACTCGCGCTTGTCGTAGAGCTTCTTGCCCTTGGCGATGGCAATGTCGATCTTTACAAGGCTGCGGTCGAGGTAGATGCGCGTGGGGATGATCGTGAAGCCGTCGCGCGCGGCCGCGGCGTGGATCTTGCGTATCTGCGCCTTGTGCAGGAGCAGCCTCCGGCGGCGCAGAGGGTCTTTGTTGAAGATGTTGCCCTTCTCGTAGGGGCTGACGTGCATGTTCTCCAGAAAGGCCTGCCCTCCCTCTATGCGCACATAACTGTCGCGCAGGTTGCACATGCCCTGTCGCAGAGACTTCACCTCCGTACCCACAAGCTCGATGCCCGCCTGGAATGTTTCTTCTATGAAGTATTCAAAGTACGCCTTCTTGTTCGACGATATAAGCTTTACGCCCGGCTGATCCTTAGGCATGGAATCCACTCCTTTGCCACACGAGTATATCACGCGCCGGAGCGGTGCGCAAGGGTATCTTCATCCCACAGCTCCTGCGCCCGGGACAGGGCCAGGCTGTGTACCGTAAAACATGTGCGCAGAGAGCAGAAGATCCTCTCGGAGATGTCCTCGAAACTTAGCATGTCGATGTAGCGCATCTCCAGCACCACGCGTTGCCGCCGGTCCGACAGCTTGTCCAACAGCAGATGATAGTCGTACTTTAGACGCAGTAGGCCTGTCACCTTCTGCATATACATATCCTCCAGCATCTCCACTTCCGCCAGATTTGCCGCCATGCGGTCCTCTATCCTGCGCGACACAACCTCCTTTACAAAGAAGGCACGAACATTATCCCGCGAGACCCTAAGCTCGGTTATCCTCTCCTTCAGAAACTCCAACTCCTTGTGAAGCAGCGCGGCTTGGCGCAGATAATCCTGTACGTTCATAGCTTTCCTCCGCTCATTCCGAATTTATTCATACTTATCCTACCAAATTCAGAATGACTTGTCAAGTGTTTTCCGAAATTTTGTGGAAAAATTTCGCACAGTGATGTGAGTGTTCTTTCGAAAATTTTGTTGAACAATACTTGCCCAAAGTTATTTGCTTGACTTTGCCAGGGCAGAGTGATAGAATAATTGCATATAAATCTTGGCAGCAAATCTGTTAAAATACATGGAAGGGGTTGTGATTTAATGGCAAACACAACGGTGGTGCTGGGGGTCATCGGCGCGGACGTACACGCGGTGGGCAATAAAATAATAGACTTTGCCTTTGCAAACGCCGGTTACAATGTGATTAACCTCGGGGTGATGGTCAGCCAGGAAGAGTTTATCGAGGCAGCCTTGGAGTCGGACGCCAAGGCGATACTGGTGTCGTCGCTCTACGGCCACGGCGAGATCGACTGCCGCGGCCTTCGCGCAAAGTGCGACGAAGCGGGCTTGAAGGACGTGCGCGTATACGTCGGCGGCAACCTGGTTATCGGCAAGGTAGACACCGGCATGGTGGTCGAAACGTTCAAGAACATGGGCTTTGACAGGGTATTTCCGTCCAATGTGCCGATAGAGACGGCACTGCGCGAAATTTCGGAAGACCTTGGCCACACAATCAAGTCCTAGGACGGAGGCCGCCGTGAGATATATACTGTGTGCCGACTTCGGAAGCACCTATAGCAAGCTCACCGCGGTGGACTTGCAAACCCGCGAAATACTTGCCACGAGCAAGGCGTATACAACTATCGAGACACATATCCTGGACGGCTACAACAACGCGCTGGCCGAACTGGAGGCGAAGATCGGCAAGCTTGAGTACGACAGGCGTCTTGCCGCGTCCAGCGCGGCGGGCGGGCTGAAGATGATCGCGGTGGGGCTGGTGCCCAGCCTTACGAGCAACGCCGCGAAGATGGCCGCAAGCTCCGCCGGGGCAAAGCTGATGGCCACGTACTCCTACGAGCTTTCGGGCGCAGAGGCCGCGGCCATAGAAGCCGCAAAGCCCGACATCCTCCTGCTAAGCGGCGGCATAGACGGCGGCAACAAGGATGTGATCCTGCACAACGCCAAGGTGCTGGCGGGGCTTGCCCACGACATGCCCGTGATAGTCGCGGGAAATAAGAGCGCGGCGGAACAGGCGCGGGACACACTGGAGGCAGGCGGCAAGCCTGTGATAGTGGTGGAAAACGTGATGCCGCGCTTCGGAGAGCTGAACATAATGCCCGCCAAGAGCGCGATCCGCGACCTCTTCATAAGCCGTATCGTAAGCGCGAAGGGGCTGGACGACGCACAGGCCATAATGTCCGCCGAGATCGTGCCGACTCCGCTGGCAGTGTTCGAAGCCTGCGAGCTCCTGGCGTGCAAGGGCGAGCTGATGGCCGTGGACGTAGGCGGCGCGACAACCGACGTATACTCCATGACAGACGGAACACCCACGGGCGCGAACACCATCGAAAAGGGGCTGAAAGAGCCGTTCGCCAAGCGCAGTGTGGAAGGGGATCTGGGTGTGCGCTACAGCGTACCGAGCCTTGTGGGCGAAGCGGGGCTGGAGGCTCTGGCGGCAAACGCCGGGCTGGATCCCGCCGAAGTGTCCGGCTGGCTTGACGCTGTGTGCCGCGACACTTCCGTTGTGGCGGAGCGCGGCACCCCGGGCGCGGCCGTGGACGACGAGCTGGCCGCCTCATGCGTAGGGATCTCCGTGGCGCGACACGCCGGGCGGCTGGAATCCGTGTATACCGTGCTGGGCGAAATGATGATACAGACGGGCAAGGATCTGGGCGGCGTACAAATTTTGATCGGCACGGGCGGCTCCGTCATCAACAGCCCCGGGGCCGAAAACATACTGCGGCGCGCTCTGGCAACCGCCGAAGATCCCTTCGCGCTGCTCCCGCGTAATCCGCGCCTTGTAATCGACACCGGCAATATCCTGACCGCAATGGGGCTGCTCTCCGGCATAAACAGGGATGCCGCGCTGGCCATCATGTCGCGGGAATTCGGGCTATAAGGAGGAAGCTATGTCATCAGGTATTATGAACAAGAGAATGGCGGATGATGTGTTCCACGCTATACGCAAGGATGTTCTGACACACTGGCCGACAGGCGCGGACGTTAACTTCGACGAGGCCGTCGCCTACCAGAAGAACATCAAGAGCGAGAAGCGTTTCAGCGACAAGCTGCTCTACGCCAAGGAGAACAACATCACCCTGACGCAACCACGCGGCGGCGTCGCCGTGGTGGACGAACATATAAAGCTTCTGCAATACCTGGAGGACGAGGGCGAGGCGGACCTTCTGCCGACAACCATCGACAGCTATACGCGCCACAACCGTTACAAGGAGGCCCAGTTGGGCATCGAGGAATCTCTCCAGTCCAAGAGATCCATGCTAAACGGCTTCCCCGCGGTGAACTACGGCGTGGCGATCTGCCGCAGAGTCACCTCCGAAACACGCACCCCCGTGCAGGTGCGCCACGGCACGCCGGACGCGCGTCTGCTGGCCGAGATCAGCGTCGCGGGCGGCTTCACGTCCTTCGAAGGCGGCGGCATATCCTACAACATCCCCTACTCGAAGAACAGCACCCTTGAAAAGACGATAACGGACTGGCAGTATGTGGACAGGCTGTTCGGGCTGTACGAAGAAGCCGGCGTGCGCATCAACCGCGAACCCTTCGGGCCGCTTACCGGCACCCTTGTGCCGCCGTGCATATCCAACGTTGTGGCCATTATCGAGAGCATCTTGGCGGCCGCGCAGGGCTGCAAGGATATCACCGTGGGTTACGGGCAGTGCGGCAACCTCATTCAGGACGCCGCGGCGATCAAGGCTCTGGGCAACGCCACCAACATCTACCTAAAGAAGTACGGCTACAGCGACTGCACCGTAACGACGGTCCTGCACCAGTGGATGGGCGGCTTCCCGGAGGATGAATCGAAGGCCTTCGGCGTGATCTCCACGGGCGCGGTGGCCGCGACACTTTCCGGCGCGACCAAGGTTATCGTGAAGTCTCCCCACGAAGCCATGGGCATACCCACCATGCAGGCAAACGCCGCGGGGCTTAAAACCACGCGCCAGGTGGTCTCCATGCTGCGCGGGCAGAGCTTTATGTCGGCCAGCATGGTCATCCACGAGTACGACGTTATCATGGAAGAGATCGAGTGCATCATGAACGCCGTGGACGAACTGGGCGGCGGCGATATCGCCCTTGGCGCGGTGCGCGCCTTCGAGGCCGGCGTGATAGACGTTCCCTTCGCGCCCAGCAAGTTCAACGCGGGCAAGCTGCTCCCCGCCAGAGACTTGGACGGCGCGGTGCGGCTGCTCTCCCTAGGCAGCGTACCCTTCCGCCACTCCCTCAAGGACTTCCACCGCGACAAAATGGAGGAACGCGCCAAGAGCGAGAACCGCGACGTAAGCTTCAACATGGTTGTGGACGACATCTACGCCATTGGCAACGGCTACCTGATTACGCCCAGATAATGTTAGTACGCAAACAAACACCCCAAGGTAAGCTGCCTTGGGGTGTTGTACGTTCCGGTTATGTTACATGAACAGATCGTCGAGATCCACGAAGATCGCCATAAGGCCGTAGATTATCAGCGCGGAGCCGGAGATAACGTGTGTCAGCGTGGCCGGTATTTGCCTGATCTTGTCTGTCCGGGCAAGGTTGAAGGTTGCCGCGGAGTAGACGAAGTGCGCAAGAACGACGGTGAGCGGTATTATGATGGTGGAGTGCGGCAGGAAGATCAGGGTGATCCCCATGGTGATCAGCATTGCCTCAGTACTCATCACAATGCCAACGAGGACTATCGTCTTTAGCGAAACATCCACCTTGTCCGGCGTGCCTCTGCGCCGCTTGATATACTCAAAGACGAAGTAGTGCGCAATCGTCCAGATACCCAGGCCGATAAACGCGAAGCCCACGATATAGTCGGGATCAACGGGGATCAAGTGGTAGATCTGCCCCGCCGCGAAGAAACCCGCGACACACAGAGCCAGCATGAACACGTGGATAACATGTATATACCAGAACTTGCACTTTTGCTGTAAGCCGAGGGAAAAGCCGATAAACAGCGCGTCTACCGAAACAATCAGCCCCGAAAGAATAGGCATTAACATCACAAACCTCCTTGGAAAGTGTTATGCACTTCCTTGATAATTATTAGACAAGGGAAAGAAAGTTTCCCTAAGCTAAAATCAGTGTAGCACAATCCCTAGGAGTTTGCAAGTGTTTTTTGCAAAGTTTTAATATTAGACCTCTTCCGAAATTGGCGAACGCCGGATTTGCGCGGCAATTTTTTGCCGGGCTAGGAGAGAGTGACGCCGCGAACCCTTGTGGTTAGCAAGAAACGAACGACGACGCATGGCAAAAAATTGACCGCAAAGATGGCGTTCGACGATTTCGGAAGAGGTCTATTCATAGTCTTACAGAGCATTTTAGCCCGCTATCATTTTGCGAAGCGCCTTCCCTGTGGCTGCGGCAATTAGCGCAGAAAGCACAAGCCCGGTTGTCATGATGCCGGTTATGTCAGCCAGGCCGGTTTGTGGCATTGCGCTAAGCGGAACAGGCATATCCTCTAAAATAAGGGTTTCGTATTCTTCAGGATTGAACGGTGCAAGCGGAACAGGCATATCCTCTAAAATAAGGGTTTCGTATTCTCCAGGATTGAACGGTGCAAGCGGAACCGGCGTGTCGTTAAGCATAACGATTTCAATCAGTTCGACTGGAGCAGCCGGCGCGAGCGGCACAGACGTGTCGTTAATCTCAACGATTCCCGGGGCTGGCGGCGACGCAACTTCCGCTGAGTCAGAGCCAGGTGTATCAGAGCCGGGTGTATCAGAGCCGGGCGTACCGGGGCCGGGCGTACCGGGGCCATCGACATCATCGTTATCATCTTCATCTTCTTCGTCATCTTCTCCGTCATCTTCATTGAAAAAATCGAAAATGCCAGGATCCGTAGTGTTTACCCAAATAGCCAGAAGGTCAAACCCGTCTGTGTATTCACCCATGTAACCGCCTTGGCCGTTGTTTGTTAATGTGCCAAGAATCGGGCATCTACCGTTTCCGCTGGTTGTGCCAACAAGAAGATTTTCACCATGCTCGTTAGTAATCGGAAAGCCATCTTCATCAATGGCATAAACAAAACCACCATTGTGACCAAGGTTGGCAAAAGTTGTATCAACAAGCCGGATGGCGCTCGCGCTGATAACATAGTCGGGCAGATGGAT